>NZ_VDHF01000143.1:0-2910 GCF_006228025.1 Testudinibacter crocodili | reverse complement strand
CAGCAGCCGCTTTGGCTTCCGCTTCTGCTTTTTCTTTAGCGATAATATCCGGTAGTAGCGCATTGTACAGGGCAAAATGGTTATCAATGTGCTGTAATGTGTAACGGTAAGCGCCGAGATCGAGGTGGCCGTTTTCAAGCGTAGCCGTCACATTTGCCCAATTTTGTGTAGTGTTATTTAACGTCAGTAAGGGTAGCAGATTAACTTTACTGGTTGGATCTTTCAGGCTGTCATGTAAGGCAAGGGTATAATTACCACTGGCTAAACCATTGACAATGACCCTGTCACTTTTTAGATCGGCAAAAGTACTGTTCAATTCAAAACGCCCATCACCACTTAAATTACTATTGACAGTTAGGGTGTTAAAATTGCCGCTTTGCGGATTACCATTCAATTTCACTACTGATCCGGCATCGAGTGATAAATTTCCAAGGGTACTATTGCCGCTCATGGTCCAGCTAGCGTCGCGCATCAGATGCGTGTTGCTGTTTGCGGCGGCTTGAATCTGTCCTTGATATTGGGTTTTGCCAAAATTTAAATTGGCGTTCTCACCTAAGATAATATTACCTTTCACGCTGGCGTAAGGAAGATCGGCGTAAAGTGCATCACTAAGTGCGGTTTGGCTACAGCTGACGACACCGCTACTGTCACTACGGGTACATTTCCAACTGTTGTTCCATCCGTTATCTCCTTTGCTGTAGCCTAAACTGACGTTGCTGTTATTGTCAGCGACGATATTCCCTTCTAAATTCGCATAGTTGCCTAATTGCAAGGTAGCGCCAGCGGTTGCTTTGAAGGTGTCAGCTTTAAAGTGACTGGTCACCCAATCATTGTCAATGACTACATCTTTACGCCACACATAACCGGCCCTGTCGCCGGTGACATCTTCGGCATGTAAGGTTGGGTAGCCGGATAATAGCAATGTGCCTTTATCAACCTTGATTTCACCGTTGAGGTTGCTGCCGCCGGATAGCGTATAGATTGAGGAAGCCGATGGTGCGGTGTAACTGAAATTCAAGCTACCATTGGTTTTGCTTGCATCGGTTTCGCCTAAGACACCTTGAAACATGGGCGATAGCAAGGCATTTTTCCGTGTTAAATAGCGTTCGATAGCTTGAGCTTCGTCATTACCCAGATAATCCCAAGCCCAATTGCCTGCTGCCCCTGGGTAAAAGGTATAGGTGCTCGTTTTGAGATACCAATATTCTGCGTTACCGCTGCGGTTGATGTGTTTATACAGCGTGTTAGGGGTGCCGCGTTGGTTGTTATTTCTTGTATTAAATACCACTTCAGCTTCACCGGTTACCCTGATATTAGCCGCTTTTTCTGCGTTATGATTAACCAGTTGCGCACCATTATCCACATTATGAATTTGAATAAAACTTAGGTTATTACCGTTGAGATCCAAACGTCCACCGCGATAACCAAAGTAGATATTATTCGGATTGACCTGCTTGTCATCCTGCAATACCACTGTTGGACGACCACTGGCTAACCGCACTTTGTCAAATGCTTGCTGGGCACCGTTTTCATCCGCTTGCTGAGCTAACACCGTGATGCCATCCCCCGCACTTAAACTGCCCAAGTTTTTACCTTTGGCATTGATTCGCAAAGTACCGCTGCCCAATTTGTGCAAAAAGTCATTTTCCACACCATTCACTTGCCATTCTACGGTTTTCCCCGCATTGACAATAATCCCTGCTCCTTGCCAAGTTTGGTTGCTTTCTGGGGTTACCCCATAATTATTATTAAAGGTTAAGCCACCGGCGCCTTGATTAATGCTGCTTTGCAATAAAATGTTGCCGCCGTTGCCGTTTAAGGTGATATTTTTACCGGCATTCATGGCAGCATTATAACCACCACTATAACTATCGGGCAGAGTGGTATCTTTTACATGTAATGTCCAGCTTTTATCATTTTGGCTAAAACGGCTGGTTTTGCCATCGCTGTTATTGGCCCAAACTAAATTTTGAGTATTGTTCACTGCAGGATCGGTATCTTCTGCATATACCCCTTGGTTATAGGCGGTTTGATAAACCACCCAATTAGTAACGGCATTCGTGGCAGTCGCTTTTTCCCCCCAGCTTCCCATTTGAAAGCCGATCAGAATCCACTGCTGGCTTTGAGTGTCCCAAGCATATAAGCCTGAACCACTGTCACCGGACGCACCATAAGTCGTTAGTGGGCTATTTTCTAAATTATATAATAGCCCAGAATTAGCCCGCACCTCTTGCGGATAACCCGGTTTATACAATGTACTGACGGTTCCACCAATTAAATAATCGTAGGCGTAAGCCAACCAAGTGGTATTCCATTCGGGATCACGAACATATTGAGTACCACTGCCGGTGCGGTATAGCACCGGAAAACGAGTTTGATCCAAATAGGCATCTCTATCAAGTCCGAGAATATTCGCTGGTGCGACTTCAGTCACATATTTATGCAAGCGCGGTGTATGGTAATCCAGACTACTGTGGTTATTGCGATCAACCATTTGATAAGTATGACGTAAATAGTCAGGATTATTGCCGGTGCCGCCAAACTGCAATCCGGTATAACCGACATTATGTTTAACACTGCCTGAATATTGCGGTGCAACCAATGTACCTACGCCTTCTTTACTGGCTGCACTAAAATCGATCATCGGTGCTTTGTCTAAAATGCCGATCAACTCACCATTTTTACCATAAATCGGCAAATTGACAGCGCCAGGGCGAAACTGACCTTTATTTTCACCGAAATCTCGGTAAGTCTGATACGGGATATCCGAACGAACGACTGAAGCGACAGTGTAAGCCGGAATAAAGCAGGTGATGATAAGCGCAGAAAGTGGATTTAATTTAAATGGCATGATAGTCCCTACAATTTTAGGAAAAGTGATAGGCTTGTATATAAATCATACAATATGAT
>NZ_VDHF01000142.1:0-593 GCF_006228025.1 Testudinibacter crocodili | reverse complement strand
GGTTGCGATACTCATATGCCAGTGCATACTGCGTTTCTCACCTCAAATCGCTTTTGAATAAGCGAATTGGCTTTTAGCTTCATCATCTTGAATATCTACGATGCTCATGTGCGATTTGCACACTGCGCTTCTCGATTTCAATCTGATTTTGCTAAAATCCTTGGTTGAAGTTTCTAGGACCAGTGATTAGGACTGGCTCAATACGGGAAAAAGGAAGGGGCTATAGCTCAGCTGGGAGAGCGCCTGCTTTGCACGCAGGAGGTCAGCGGTTCGATCCCGCTTAGCTCCACCAGACTTTAACTTATCATAAAACGTCATGAATAGATGATGTATCGCTGATAAGGGTTTATTGATGAATAGTGAGTTTTCTTAGCCAATACTTTATGAGGTAAAACATAAAGTGCGGTTAAGAGGATTGACTATTGGTTGAAAGATCGATTTGTTCTTTAAAAATTTGGACACAAGCTAAAAACTGAAGAGAACTCAAGCGTTCGAGAGGACGTAAGAGCTGAGTATTCGAGAGGTCGAGCAATCGACAATCGAAAGAGGCTTGTTTAGTGAGAAAAGGCACTGGGCAAGTCAGCGTAGGGAAA
>NZ_VDHF01000141.1:0-933 GCF_006228025.1 Testudinibacter crocodili | reverse complement strand
GTCCCGCTTGTGCCAATAACGATAAAACACTTTACAATAAGCCAACTATTGCAGAAGATAACTTTTTTGTAATTTTATAGGCAAGGCACGAGCAAGATGCTCGCGCCAGCGGGGAAAAAAAAACTTGGTAAAATAGAGGCTAGGTTGAATAGTGGTATAATTTCACCAGATGAAGCGAAAAGACAAGTAGAATCATTGTAGAAAAGTTTAAGAAAGAAAATAAAGAGCGGAAAAATTAGTACAAAAACACCTTGTGGAAGGTTATCATAATTATGGGAAAATATTTTGCAATTTTTGAAAAAGAAGAAAAAAAAGCACCAATTAGCTTACAAGAAGGCATTTTGCATTCGGAATTGAATATAAAAAAACCGTTTGAGCCTTTACCAACCGATTCAGGTGATTGGAGGTATGAAATTAATAAAGAGGTTGAATTACCTTCAACATTGTGGTTCATAACGAGGGATAAAGAATACTCCTTTGATTTGAGATTTGATTCAGGAGGTTTTTTTATTTCAAAAGAAATGCTGGAATTACTTAATAGATTCAAAGTCCCTGATTTTGTTTTCACAAAGCTGATAATTTTAAATAAGAAACTAGAATCTGCATCTACAAAAGAGTATTTTTATTTAAAATTCTTTAACAATAAAGATGTTATTGACTATTCGAAATCAAAAATAGATTTTGATAAGAAAGGTGTTTTGAAAAAATCTTGGGAACTACAAATAAATTCAAGTTTAGTAGACTCAGATGTGTTTATGATTGATAATTGGTTTTATCATAATAGATTATTTTGCAATGAAGAGTTTAAAGCTGCTTGTATTGATAATCAAATATATGGTATTCAATTTATTGATTCCCAAGATTCAGGAATCTTTAAAAATTGAGACAATATGACAGATGGTAATCTACCGGTAATGTATCAGATGTGTTGTT
>NZ_VDHF01000140.1:0-581 GCF_006228025.1 Testudinibacter crocodili | reverse complement strand
CTCACTAAACAAGCCTCTTTCGATTGTCGATTGCTCGACTTCTCGAATACTCAGCTCTTACGTCCTCTCGAACGCTTGAGTTCTCTTCAGTTTTTAGCTTGTGTCCAAATTTTTAAAGAACAAATCGGTCTTTCAACCAATAGTCAATCCTCTTAACCGCACTTTATGTTTTACCTCATAAAGTATTGGCTAAGAAAACTCACTATTCATCAATAAACCCTTATCATCGATACACCACATATTCATGTTCATGATGCTTTATGATAAGTGAAAAAGTAATGCAGCAGATTGGTGGAGCTAAGCGGGATCGAACCGCTGACCTCCTGCGTGCAAAGCAGGCGCTCTCCCAGCTGAGCTATAGCCCCGTCCTTTTTCCCGTATTGAGCCAGTCCTAATCACTGGTCCTAGAAACTTCAACCAAGGATTTTAGCAAAATCAGATTGAAATCGAGAAGCGCAGTGTGCAAATCGCACATGAGCATCGTAGATATTCAAGATGATGAAGCTAAAAGCCAATTCGCTTATTCAAAAGCGATTTGAGGTGAGAAACGCAGTATGCACTAGCATATGAGTATCGCAACC
>NZ_VDHF01000014.1:0-921 GCF_006228025.1 Testudinibacter crocodili | reverse complement strand
TATTGGCAGTGCTGTTGGCAGTATTAGCGGTGTTTTGTGCTGCCGTTGCCGTAGTCTGGGCGGCGGTGGCGGCGGTTCTCGCGCCGTCTGCGGTGGTCTTGGCAGTATTGGCAGTGGTTTGCACCCCAAACAGTTGCTTACCGTTAACCGCATCGGTTGAAGTCGCCGAAACCGTGCCGTCTTTTAAGTTGGTGATTTTAGTGCCACCGGTGCCGGTCAGCGCTACCGTGTCTTTGGCGGCATTGTATTTCACATTCAGGGCATCTGCGGCTTGCAGGGCAGTGATGTTGGTTTTATTGGTATTAGCTGTGCTGTTAGCAGTATTAGCGGTGTTTTGTGCCGCCGTTGCCGCCGTTTTTGCCCCATCAGCAGTAGTCTTGACCGTATTTAGTTGTCTGCCATTGACTGCATCAGTAGATGTTGAAGAAATCACACCATCCTGCAAATTAGTAATTTTGGTTCCTCCATCTCCTCCCAAAGTAACCAATTTTTTTGTACCGTCTGCATATAATACAGCATTCGGACTATTCGCATTACCTCCTATAGTACCGCCATTACCATCACTAGGAATAGCAAAGCTACCTTGTTGAGAAGCTCCACAAGATTGAAATCTACTACGATCAATGTTCATCTTTGGTGAAAGGCCACCTGACCAACTTACAGGGAAACTACAGCTAGAATAAGTACCATTAGAATACACTCTAAACCCACCAGTAGCATCTCCGGTTGTCATAAAATCATAATGCGTACTACCTGCCGGTACCAATGGAAGAAGGTTTGAATCAAAAGTTTGAACAGGTAGATCTGCATGAGCCTGAACGTTAACCAAACACCCAATCAATAAAACTCCTAATGCAACAGCACTATTGCTTTTTACTTTTCCTTTATTGCGACTATTTTCCGAGACCGCAACAAACTGCC
>NZ_VDHF01000139.1:0-1147 GCF_006228025.1 Testudinibacter crocodili | reverse complement strand
CGTCACCATCGGTGTCGATTCCCACGGTGGCGCCCGGCTCGGCTTTCCCTTTGATGGTGGTGCTATCCGGTGTGCCGTCACCATTGCTGTCGGTGTTAGTCACGTCTGTGACTGTCGGGGCGGCAGGCGCTGTGGTATCACCGGTGACGTTGGTCGGATCACTGGTGTTGCCGGTTGGATCGGTGGCAGTTACCGGGTATTGTTTGCCGTCTTCCAGCGCCGGGGTGACTTCCAGCGTATAGTCGCCGTTTGCATCCGCTTTAGTGGTCACATCCGCTTTGCCGTCACCATCGGTGTCGATGCCCACGGTGGCGCCCGGCTCGGCTTTCCCTTTGATGGTGGTGCTATCCGGTGTGCCGTCACCATTGCTGTCGGTGTTAGTCACGTCTGTGACTGTCGGGGCGGCAGGCGCTGTGGTATCACCGGTGACGTTGGTCGGATCACTGGTGTTGCCGGTTGGATCGGTGGCGGTTACCGGGTATTGCTTGCCGTCTTCCAGCGCCGGGGTGACCTCCAGCGTATAGTCGCCGTTTGCATCCGCTTTAGTGGTCACATCCGCTTTGCCGTCACCATCGGTGTCGATGCCGACTGTTGAACCCGGCTCGGCTTTCCCTTTGATGGTGGTGCTGTCCGGTGTGCCGTCACCATTGCTGTCGGTGTTAGTCACCTCAGTAACCGTCGGGGCGGCAGGTGCTGTGGTATCACCAGTGACGTTGGTCGGATCACTGGTGTTGCCGGTTGGATCGGTGGCGGTTACCGGGTATTGTTTGCCGTCTTCTAGCGCCGGGGTTACCTCCAGCGTATAGTCGCCGTTTGCATCCGCTTTAGTCGTCACATCCGCTTTGCCGTCACCATTGGTGTCGATGCCGACTGTTGAACCCGGCTCGGCTTTCCCTTTGATGGTGGTGCTATCCGGTGTGCCGTCACCATTGCTGTCGGTATTAGTCACGTCTGTGACTGTCGGGGCGGCAGGCGCTGTGGTATCACCGGTGACGTTGGTCGGATCACTGGTGTTGCCGGTTGAATCGGTGGCGGTTACCGGGTATTGTTTGCCGTCTTCCAACGCCGGGGTGACTTCCAGCGTATAGTCGCCGTTTGCATCCGCTTTAGTGGTCACATCCGCTTTGCCGTCACCATCGGTGTCGAT
>NZ_VDHF01000138.1:0-4064 GCF_006228025.1 Testudinibacter crocodili | reverse complement strand
ATCTTTTTACTTTTTTTTAGCGTATTATCAATAAGGTTCCTGCTATCAAATAACATAAGTTTGATAGTTTTATTTAAACAATTGATTCAAAATAAATTTTTCAAAAGGACATCAATATGTTAGAGAAAAAAGTAATCAATAAGCTAAATGAACAGATAAATTTGGAATTCTACTCTTCCAATTTATATCTACAGATGAGTGCATGGTGCTCTCAAAAAGGATTTGAAGGTGCTGCTCAATTTTTATTGAGACATGCCGACGAAGAGATGCAACATATGCAAAAGCTGTTTCAATACCTGAATGACACTGGCATCATGCCGGTATTAGGCGAGTTGGATGCGCCACGTGCCGACTTTTCCTCTTTGCGTGAAATTTTTGAATTAACACTCGAACATGAAAAGCTAGTGACTAAGAAAATTAATAAGCTGGTGGAAGTTACTTTTGAATGTGGTGATCAATCCAGTTTTAATTTCTTGCAATGGTATGTGGCAGAACAACATGAAGAAGAGAAACTGTTCAACAGTATTTTAGATAAATTCAATTTATTAGGTGATTCAGGCTTATCCTTGTATTTCTTGGATAAAGAATTGGCAGTTCTGTAAAAGCGAACCTTGGAGATTATATTATGTTATCGAAAAAAATTATTGATGATCTGAACGCACAGCTTAACTTGGAATTCTTCTCTTCCAATTTATACCTGCAAATGAGCGCATGGTGTGAGAAAAAAGGCTTTCCTGGTGCTGCTCAGTTTTTATTGGCGCATGCTGATGAAGAAATGCAACATATGCGTCGTTTATTTACGTATTTAACCGAAACCGGTGCATTAGCGGTAATCGGTAAAATTGAAGCGCCACAACAACAATTCTCTTCTCTGAAAGAGATCTTCGAATTGACCTATGAACACGAAAAACTGGTCACTTCAAAAATTAATGAATTGGTCGATACCACATTCAAAGAAAAAGATTTCTCTTCTTTCAACTTCTTACAATGGTATGTAGCAGAACAGCACGAAGAAGAAAAATTGTTTAGTGGCATTTTGGATAAATTTAACTTGGTCGGCACTGATGGTCGCGGCTTATATCATATTGATGCTGATTTGGCTGGATTAGCTGTGGAAACGGCGGCCAGTGAAGCAACACAATAGTGACACTGTCACAATAATACACCCTAGATTAGGGTAGAACCGTCAGGCGCTACCCTTTCTTTTTGTTTGTATTTTGCTTATTACGGATAACAATAAGTGCGGTATAAAAACGCCGCCAACAAAATCGCTAGCGCGATCAGTAATTGTATTAGTCTTTTTTTAGTTAATTTCTCCGCTGCCATTTTATCTCCACAAACTCTCTATTTTAATACTTCTTATATAGACCAAATAATGCTAGAATTATTGAGATAGATCAATTTATTTCTTAATAAAGGTGTCATAAATGCCCTCAACCAATATTTCTGCGGTACGCATTCAATCCGGTGGCTGTGCTATTCATTGTCAGGACTGTAGTATCAGCACACTCTGTATTCCGTTCACGTTGAATAATCAGGAGCTGGATCAACTGGATAATATTATTGAGCGCAAAAAACCGATTCAAAAATCACAGATTATGTTTAAAGCCGGTGATCCGTTGCGTTCACTGTATGCGATTCGTTCCGGTACCATCAAAACTTATACTATCAGCGAAACCGGAGAAGAACAAATCACCTCTTTTCACTTGCCCGGCGATTTAGTCGGTTTTGACGCTATCACTGATATGCAACACCCAAGTTTTGCTCAAGCGTTGGAAACTGCAATGGTGTGCGAAATTCCGTTTGATATTTTAGATGATCTCGCCGGAAAAATGCCGAAACTAAGACAACAAATCATGCGATTAATGAGTAGCGAAATCAAAAGTGATCAAGCGATGATTTTATTATTATCAAAAATGAATGCCGAAGAGCGGTTGGCAGCTTTTATTAATAATTTGTCTCAACGCTACTCTGCACGGGGCTTCTCTTCTAAAGAGTTCGGGTTGACGATGACTCGTGGCGATATTGCTAACTATTTGGGACTGACTGTCGAAACCATCAGTCGTTTATTGGGTCGCTTCAAAAAGAACGGTATTCTTTCAGTACAGGGTAAATTTATTACGATTACCGATCTTGATAAGTTACGTACACTGGCGGACTCAACTAAATGTAAAAGCGCATAGTCATACTGACCATAAAAAATTAGCCGATACACATTGTTACGTAGTAAAAGTGTAGTAAACTATCTCCATACTATTAGTGTTCTCCCATTAGCATTTGGAGGTTATTTCTATGCGTTTCAATAATATCTTAGTCGTTATCGATCCGATGCTGGAAACCCAGCCTAGCCTTTTGCGTGCATTGCATTTGGCAAAACAGCTTAAAAAAGCCGATACCCGTGCTAAATTAACACTGTTTTTATCACTCTACGATTTTTCGTTTGAAATGAGTGCCATGTTATCTGCTGAAGAGCGAGAAAGCATGCACGAAGGCATTATCAATCAGAAAAAAGAGTGGCTGGAAGAGCTGATTCAGCAAACCATTCCTACAGATTCCGGCATTGAAATCGACACTACTGTCGTGTGGAAAAGCCGCGATTACGAAGCGATTCTTGAGCAGGTTAAGCTGAAAAATCATGATTTGGTGGTTAAAGTGGCAAAACCGGCAGAAGGTTTGGATGCGCTGATTTTCACGCCAACCGACTGGCAGTTATTGCGTAAATGCCCTTGCCCTATTCTGATTGTCAAAGAACATGAATGGCAACCGGAAGGACGAATTCTGGTTGCGGTCAACGTTGCTGATGACGAAGAATACCACGATATTCTGAATAAAAAATTGGTTGATGCCAGCCTTGATTTGGCTAAGGTATTAGCGGCGGGCAATATTCACCTGGCAACTGCCTACCCTACCACGCCGGTCAATATGGCGATTGATCTGCCTGAGTTTAATCCAAATGCATATACGGACAGCATCCGTGGCCAGCATTTGATTAATATGAAAGCGTTGCGTCAGCACTATTGTATTAATGAAGATCATACGCATGTGGAAGAAGGACTGCCTGAAGAAGTTATTCCACAAGTTGCTGAAAAAATTAAAGCTGAATTGGTGGTTTTGGGTACGATTGGACGTACCGGTTTATCAGCAGCGTTTTTAGGTAACACCGCTGAACATGTTATTGGTCGTTTGAATTGTGATGTGTTAGCGATAAAACCCGATCCTTATGAATTGGAACAGATGAACAATAGTCAGGATTAATTCGATATTTGTGCAAAAGCTTCCTTTTCCGGAAGCTTTTGTATCTCTGTTTAACCTCAAGATTATTCTATGCTCTAATAGTATTTTGCCGCAACCGCACTTTGATTGCTAATAATTATCAATAACTGTTTATTTATTAGCCAAAGCCTATCGTAGCTATCCATAATTGCGATTAGCATCAAAAGAAGCTAACACCTATACTTTATACGTGAATAACATATTACTATTTATTAAGGAGAAATATTATGACAACGAATATTGGATTAGATGTGGGAAAGTCACAAGCTCTCGCCGAAAAATTAAACGCTTTACTGGCAAATTATCAAGTTTTTTACATGAATGTACGTGGCTATCACTGGAATATTACCGGTCCTAACTTTTTCGAATTACATGTTAAATTTGAAGAGATTTATGATAATTTAGTGATTAAAATTGATGAAATCGCTGAACGAATTTTAACATTGGGACAACGCCCACTGCACTCTTTTCAAGACTACTTAGCAATTTCCGGCATTCAATCTCACACCAATGCTGTTACCGACACGCAAACCTTGCAAGGTACGTTAGACGGCTTTAAAGCATTATTAGTGCTACAACGGGATATTTTATTTTTAGCCGGTGAAGCGGATGATGAAGGCACTGCCTCACAAATGAGTGACTATATCAAAGAGCAGGAAAAACTCATTTGGATGCTGAATGCAGTTTCTGCACGTTAATTGAAACAAGGTCATGTAACTAAAAAAGAGGCGTGGTGATATCACTACGCCTCTTTTTTGACTAATAGGGTCTGTGGCATAGTAGACAAAATG
>NZ_VDHF01000137.1:0-6839 GCF_006228025.1 Testudinibacter crocodili | reverse complement strand
TCTAAAGAAATTTGAAATCCGAATGCATTCATTTAATCAAAAGAGAAAGGAAGTATATATTGTTACTAACTCTTCCGATCGAAAAGTAGGTTACTTCAAGGAACTTCTCCTTGCTACATTTGATATAGAAATTGTGGATTGTATCAATATTAATGAAATCTATATTTTAAATTATAAAAAATTTGATTTTATTATAACTTTCACTAATAAGATATCAAACTACCTCAAGGAAGAAGGAATAGACTGTATTAAAATCAACTTTGAACTATCGCCAGAAGATATAGCAATGCTTATTAAAAAAGGATTTCCAAATTTCAAAAGCAAAATAAATAAAAATGATTTCATCATACAAACAAGAGGTATGAATGAAACAGAATTACATCATTATTTAACAGAAAAACATGGAAACATCTTTATCTAATGATATAAAATAGGTACATATTTAAATGTACCTACTATAAACCACGAATCAAATCTGTTTTATTCCTCTACAGTAAACCTGTAACAGATTAAGCTGATTATCTAAAACTAAAATGTCGGCATCTTTTCCGCTATTTAAGCTACCTTTTCGAGCCGATATGCCTGCTAAATAAGCAGGATTTTCGCTTGCAATTCTGGCGACAGATAACAAACCGTTATCCAAACGCGGGAAAACCGCTTGCACTGATTCTAAAAAACTCATTTCTAAATTTTTTATCGCTTCATAATTGGAAGTATCAATTTCACTATAAGATCCATCACTATTTTCTAAGCGTAAATAACCATTTTCTTGCGTTTTAAATTTCTGCTTGCGCAAATAATGATAAAACTCCGATCCTGCCGGAAAATCAGCAAAGCCGACACAATCTGTTGTTAATACCATTTTATTATCTGTTTTTAGCCGATAAAGAATATCAAACGCTTCCGGCTTAATCGTTATTCCAGTCTGCTTGGCAACTTCTGCAAAAACATCTTGGTAATACATTAATGCACCGACCACACCTAATTCGCGATGATGGAATCCACGCATCGCACTATATGAATGGGTGAAATGGTTCAGGTCAGCTTCTTTGATGGCGCGTGTAATCTCGTCAAACGTGGCAGCAGTATGACCTGCGGCAACCGTGATATTTTGCTTTCTCAAATATTTTGTCAGCTCCAATCCCCCTTCCAGCTCTGGCGCTAACGTCATAGAACGGATATGTCCTCGCGCTATCTGATTAAATTTGTCAAAGCCTGAAATACTCAGAAGTTGTAAACTATCCGCACTTTGCATTCCTAAATATTCAGAATTAATATAGGGACCTTCCATATGAATACCAACAACTTCAGCGCCATTATCCGGAGTAGCTGATTCAATATAATCCGCTGCCTGTGCCAAAGAATATTCTAAAAAATCATTTGCCATTGCCCCGGAAGTTGCCAAATAAGCGGTTGTACCGGTATGCACTAAATCTTTGCTCATGCGTGATAATGCGCCACTGCTGCCTTTATGGGAAAAAGACCCTCTGCCCCAACCATGGATATGAATATCAATAAACCCCGGCATAATGATCTGATCGGTATAATCGATTATTTTTCCTTGATAACTGGAATAAAAACCTTGAATCCTCTCATTTGAAATAACCAGATATCCACTCTTAACTTCATCAGGAAATACAATTTGTGATGACTTTATCGCCCATTCCATTAATATTCCTCCATCTGTTGTATCTTGTGTTTTGCTCTTTCTGCAGTTTCTGTTGCTAAAACAGCACATAATCCAAGATAGTTTTCTGGCGCCAGCATAGCGAGTATTTCTTGCGCTGAAAAAACATCTTGAATCATGGTATTTGCTTGTAAAACAGCGGAATAATCTTTTTGTAGATTTTGACTTTCCATTGCGATTTCATACACTAATTCATGGGCTTGATCTTTTCCCAAGCGCTCAATTAGGCTCATCATAATCTTTTCACTATTAATTAAACCGTGAGTCAGCATAACATTGCGATACATACTTTGTTTATTAATCACTAATGTTCTGGTTAATTCTTCTGCACGCAGAATAATTTCTGCCATTAACTCTATACTCTCCTGTAATGAAGCATCAAAAATAAAATAGGCAGAGCTGTCAGCTTCAAATGGGCGGGGAGCAACATAAAGTGCGGCAGTTAATACAGAATATAATTTTTGTGAATTGGCTATAATCCCTTTTGCCAACTTAGGATTAATTTTTTGCGGCATCGTACTGCTGCCAACAGTGCCTTGACTGAAAGCCTCAGAAACTTCTGCAAATTCTTCACTCGATGTTTGATAAACTTCTTCGGCGATCTTATGAAATGTGGTGGCTAATAAACATAGATTGCTAATATATTCCGCACGGAATATTCTGCTGTTACGTGAAGGAATATTCATGGCAGGCATACCTAATTTGGCTGCTACCAACGATTGAACTTCACGCCCCTGCTCTCCAGTAGCATGAAAGGCCCCGACTGCACCTCCCATCATTATTCTAAAAACCCGTTTTTCCGCTTCCTCTAAACGTTCTATCGCCGATAAAATCTCATCAATCCAAACCGCTACTTTGTAGCCATAAGTAATTGGCAGTGCATGTTTACCATGAGTTCTTCCCGGCATCACTGTTTCTTTGTGCGCGATCGCTAACTGACTCAAATTCAGCAAAATATCTTTTGAAAATCCCATCAAAATACGATGAAATTTTTTAACAATTAAGAGATGCCCGCTTTGCTGAATATTCTGGGTTGTCACACCATAATGCACATATTTTCCGCTTTCTGGATCGCAAGCATTGATTAAAACTTTAATCACCGGCACAAAACCATGTCCAATTTGCTGTAATAACCTTTCCATTTCTTGCAAATCAATACAATCTACTTTACATTTTTCAGCAATCTTTTTGCCCGCTTCTTTCGGAATTATTCCTACTTCTGACTGCGCTAATGCTAGTGCTGCCTCTATATCCAACCAAGACTGAACCTTCGCTTCAAAAGTAAATAATGCCCTCATTCCACGGTCGTCGATTGTTTTACTTTTTGAATCATATAAAGCTCGCATACTTCTCCCTCTTTTAATGTAATTGATCGTCCACTGAATTTCTAACAAATTCCACATGCGGACCGAATACCACATGAATATGATTGCTAGAAGGGATGAATGTGCCTAATGCGCCTGATTCTCGAATTAAATCCATATTTAATTTTTTCTGATCGACAACATCCACTCGAAGTCTAGAGACACAATTTTCAACTTGTTTGATGTTCTCTTTACCACCTAATGCTTCAATAACTAACGATGCCACTTTATCATATTCTTTATTATTCAGCAGGCTACTGTCTGACATTTCATCTTCCCTGCCCGGTGTTTTAATATCAAATTTACTGATGGCATATCTGAACACAAAATAGAAGACAATGAAATTCACAATACCCAGTAAAATTAAGTTCACCCAATGTGTATTTTCATACATCAAACCGAAAATACCAAAATCAAAAATTGTTCCACGAATATAGCCTATCGACACACCTAACATCTGCAAAGGAATAGCGAATACACCACATAAAATCGCATATACAATAAATAGTTTTGGGGCAATAAATAGAAATGAAAACTCTAATGGTTCAGTAATATTGCCTAAAAAGGCAGTTAATACCACTGTTAAAATCATCCCTTTAGCAAATTTTTATTTTTAAAATATGCCATATGATACATCGCCAAACCGATGGCTGGAATTCTGAATAATGTTGTCAGCATCTGTGAAGAGGCTAAATAACTTGCCAATGTCGGCATATATTCATTCCAAGCTTCACTGTTCGGCCCTAATTCAAATAATATTTTATTCATTGCCGGCAAAATACCCACATATATTTGACCATCAATCAAATAAGTACCACCAGCTTCAGTGAATCTGATTGTCGAGCTTAATACATGGTGCAGCCCAAATGGAATTAATAAGCGATTTAATGTCATATAGATGCCCGCACCAATATCCGGCGCCATCATAATACTTGATAATTTACTCATGCCGAAAGTAAACCAATCCCAGACAAAGGGAATCAATAATCCAATTGGAATCATCAATCCGATAGAAATAATAGCTACGGATTTTTTTCCACTAAAAAATGCAAAGGCTAACGGAAGTTGTAGCCGGTAGAATCGATCGGTTACCTTGGCGGCAAGTAATCCGGCAATAATCCCGCCTAAGGCTTCTATTTTTAAGGTATGAATTCCCAGCACCATTCCTTGTCCAACAAATGCCATATTCTCTTTGACTAATTCTCCGGATAATTTTAAATGGACATTCATTGAGATCAATAAGGTTAAATAAGCTATAACTGCAGCAAAAACAGCAATACCTTTTTCTTTTTTCGACATGCCATAAGCAACCCCCATAGCAAAAAGAATAGGAATATTTTGGAAAATTATACTAGCAATTGAACCTACCGATGAAAAAATTGCCTTACAATATTCATTGCCAAGAAACGGAATTTTTTCAATCATATAATTCTGTCCTAAGGCACTGCATATTCCCATCACCATACCTACGGGTGCTAATACGGCAATCGGAAGTAACAATGAACGTCCGAATGTCTGTATTTCATCTTTAAACGTTGCTTTCATAATAAATACCCCTATAGCGCATTTCTATCATTTCCGTCACTAGACTAACAAGAGTATTTAAAGCCAATCAACTATATATTTTGCGCCTCATCAGGCGCATAATTTATTATTTGAAATAACAAAAAAACCGCACTGTGTTACCAAAGTGCGGTTGCGATATAAAACTTAAGGCCGTTTAGCGTGTACTAGTGCTGGTCGTGGTGCGGCTGGCGCGTTTGCGATCAACTTCGGTCAGCAATTTTTTGCGGATTCGGATCGAAACAGGGGTCACTTCAACCAGTTCGTCGTCGTCGATAAACTCTAGTGCTTGTTCCAAAGTGTAGCGTACCGGCGGCACTAACACCACGGCATCATCTTTACCGGATGCACGCATATTGGTTAATTTTTTACCTTGCAAACAGTTAACGGTTAAGTCGTTGCCACGGCTGTGGATGCCGATAACTTGCCCTTCATACACTTCACTACCGTGCTCCGCCATCAATTTGCCACGCTCTTGCAAGCTGAATAAGGCGTATGCTAAGGCTTTACCGGTGGCGTTGGAAATCAACACGCCGTTGATACGTTGTCCGATTTCGCCCGGTTTGACATCATCGTAGTGGCTAAAACTGGAATACAGTAAGCCTGTGCCGGAAGTCATCGTCATAAATTCGTTACGGAAACCGATCAAACCACGACTTGGAATGATATATTCCAAACGAGTGCGACCTTTGCCGTCCGGAACCATGTCGCGCACTTCGCCTTTGCGGATGCCCAATGCTTCCATGATCGAACCTTGGTGCTGCTCTTCAATATCGATCGTAACTTGCTCAAACGGCTCTTGTTTGCGACCGTCAATTTCACGGAAAATAACTTTCGGACGTGACACCGCCAACTCGTAGCCTTCACGTCGCATATTTTCGATTAACACTGATAAATGCAACTCACCACGCCCAGAAACACGGAACGCATCTGGATCTTCGGTTTCTTCCACACGCAATGCTACGTTATGCACCAACTCTTTATTCAAGCGTTCCAAAATCTGGCGAGAAGTCACATATTTACCTTCTTTGCCACAGAATGGTGAGGTGTTGACACAGAAGAACATGGTAACGGTCGGTTCATCGACACTCAATGCCGGCAGCGCTTCGACGCTGTTGACATCACAAATCGTATCGGAGATGTTCAATTCGCCCAAACCGGTGATCGCAATAATATCGCCAGCACTGGCAATATTCGCTTCATAACGCTGCAAACCCAAATGCCCCAATACTTGTCCGACTTTACCGTTGCGGGTTTTGCCTTCGCTGTCGATAATCGTCACTTGTTGGTTAGGTTTGACGGCGCCACGCTTGATACGGCCGATCCCGATTACACCAACATAGTTGTTGTAATCCAGTTGTGAAATCTGCATTTGGAACGGTTTGTCGCTTTCGACTTGTGGCGGTTCAACATATTTGACCACGGCTTCAAACAACGGGGTCATATCTTCTGCTAGATCTTCGTGTTCAATACCGGCAACGCCATTTAACGCTGAAGCATAGATAATCGGGAAATCTAATTGTTCGTCAGTTGCGCCCAAATTCACAAATAGATCAAATACTTGATCGACCACCCAGTCAGGACGTGCGCCCGGGCGATCCACTTTATTGATCACTACAATCGGTTTTAACCCGTGAGCAAAGGCTTTTTGGGTTACAAAACGGGTTTGCGGCATCGGGCCATCAAAAGCATCAACCAATAGCAGAACGGAATCTACCATCGATAACACTCGTTCTACCTCGCCGCCGAAATCGGCGTGCCCCGGGGTGTCAACAATGTTGATACGGTAGCCATTCCAGTTAATCGCGGTATTTTTGGCTAAAATCGTAATCCCACGCTCTTTCTCCAGATCATTGGAGTCCATAACCCGTTCATCGCTGTCGCCACGGGCATTTTCTAGTGTACCGGACTGTTGCAACAATTTGTCAACCAGCGTGGTTTTACCATGGTCGACGTGAGCAATAATTGCGATATTACGCAATTTATTGATATCTAATTCATTATTCATGTAAAAATCTTCGTTTATTGAGTGAAAGAAAAGTGATTCCAAAAAACCGTCAATGCGGTGGCTTTGAGATAAAATTCATTGGAAGGTAGCAAATTATAACGTTTTTCAAACAAAACGGCTATTAAATATTGAAAATTTAACAAAACCACTCATTTAGTAAGAAATCTAATAAAATGGCAAAAAAATAGGTTGATTTTTTATTTTTATGGATTATATT
>NZ_VDHF01000136.1:0-1627 GCF_006228025.1 Testudinibacter crocodili | reverse complement strand
CATTTTGTCTACTATACCGACAATATTTGGTGAGATAGCATAGATACCATCTTTATCAATAAATTGAAATGTAAAATATTTTGTTAAATTCAATGCTTATTTGTTGTGTGGATTACGTGTGGTGCTATCCACCAGATTCCGCATCAGCAATGCGTAATTCAGATCAATATCGTCCGGCACGGCTAAAAATATAAAATGACCGTCACCTGGAGCTATGTCAACGGCTTCATTCTTGCGGTTCAACATCTGCTCAATCTTGAACACAATATTGCCTTTCGTCGTCATCATTTCCACTTCGTCACCAAGCAAGAATTTATTTTTCACTGCCACTTCGGCTAGCCCGTTTTTACGCACGCCGGTAAACTCGCCGACAAATTGTTGGCGCTCAGAAATTGAATAGCCGTAATCATAGTTTTGATATTCGTCGTGGGTGTGGCGGCGCAAAAAGCCTTCAGTATAGCCACGATGTGCCAGCGACTCCAAGGTTTGCATCAAGCTATCGTCAAACGGCTTGCCGGCAACCGCATCGTCAATGGCTTTACGGTAAACTTGTGCCGTGCGGGCGCAGTAGTAGAATGATTTGGTTCGACCCTCGATTTTCAACGAATGCACACCAAGTGCGGTCAGCTTTTCAACGTGCTGCACCGCTCTTAAGTCTTTTGAATTCATGATGTAAGTGCCGTGCTCGTCCTCAAACGCCGTCATTTCTTCATTAGGGCGTTGCGCTTCGCTTAATAAATAGACTTTATCGGTCGACTGTCCCTCTCCCAGAGTCGGTGCAACATTTTTAATATCAATCAGTTGGCTTGGATCAACTTGGTTGACGATATTGCCGATGTCGTCTTGCTGTCCTTCTTTAACATTATATTCCCAGCGGCAAGCGTTGGTGCAAGTGCCTTGATTCGGATCACGTTTATTGATATAGCCTGAAAGCAGGCAGCGCCCGGAATAGGCCATACATAGCGCGCCATGTACAAATATTTCTAACTCAATTTCCGGCACTTGCTGACGGATTTCAGCAATTTCTTCAAGTGATAATTCGCGTGACAGAATGACGCGGGTCAAGCCCATTTGATGCCAAAATTTGACGCTTGCCCAGTTGACTGCATTGGCCTGCACCGATAAGTGAATATCGATCTGCGGAAAATGCTCTCGCACCAGCATAATCAAACCGGGATCAGACATGATCAGCGCATCGGGCTGCATATCAATGACTGGCTGTAAGTCCCGGATAAATGTTTTGAGCTTTGAATTATGTGGCGCGATATTCACCACCACATAGAATTTTTTGCCCAGTGCGTGGGCTTCATCAATGCCGATTTTCAAATTAGCATGGTTAAATTCGTTGTTACGCACCCGTAAGCTGTAACGCGGTTGCCCGGCATACACCGCATCGGCGCCGTAAGCAAACGCATAGCGCATATTTTTAAGCGAACCGGCAGGAGAAAGCAGTTCAGGCGTAAAGTTAGTTTGAGTAGCCATAAAAATCTCTTTGGTCTGATGTCAGGTCAGGTTATACCCAATAAAGTGCGGTATAAATCGAGCGGCGATTTTATCCTGTTGTTATTTTTAGTGCAAGTTGGGTTTTGTTTAATTATTTTTTTAAGTAGTATGTTTTAAAGAATGA
>NZ_VDHF01000135.1:0-645 GCF_006228025.1 Testudinibacter crocodili | reverse complement strand
TTTCGCCGATGGCGACTTACTTTTTTTGCTTGTACAAAAAAAGTAAGCAAAAAAATACACCCCAATTGTAGTGCTGATCTTCGCCTTTGTTAATTTCTACGGTCAATTTGTAAACTTGCCTGCTGGGCAGGCTTCGGACACGACAAATTGACCTTGAAATTTTCACGCAAACGCTCAGACACTCCAGATGGGGAATAAAAACCAAACGCCCCGCACTTTGATTTTTCTATTTATAATTAAGTCGTTATATCTTGGGCGCATTCAATGCGCCCCTACATTTAGGGCAATACTTCCGGTGTAATTAAAATCTTGTACTTTGCGTCGTGTTTTTCGGGTTCCCTTGTGAACTGTCTGAGCGTGTGTGAAATTTGTAGGGAAATTTTTTTGTTTGAGCGAAGCGAGTTTGCCCGCGTAGCGGGCGTATTAAAAATTTTCCGTTAAGCAAATTCACACTAAGCGAAGATCAGCAGTTCATTAGGGTGTGCTTTATTCGCTTCGCTCACCCTTCGGGCTGTTGCCAAAGGCAACATTCAAACGCAAGCGTTTGTCTTTGCCTACTTTTCTTTGCACAAGCAAAGAAAAGTATGGTCGCCGTCGAGGCGAAAAAACGACAGTGATAAAAAAATCAGTCGCCATCGGCGAAAC
>NZ_VDHF01000134.1:0-5585 GCF_006228025.1 Testudinibacter crocodili | reverse complement strand
TAGGCTCTTCTGGTTTAGGTTCTTCTGGTTTAGGTTCTTCTGATTTAGGTTCCTCAGATTTTGGTACTTCTGTGGTAGTATTTGATTTTTCTTCAGTAAAAGAAGACGAGGTTGACGAGCAGGCAGCGGTAAACAAGCTCAGTAAGCATACCATAGCAGTGGTTTTGTAGGTTATTTTCATAAGTTTTCCTTGAATTAGTTAATATTGTTGATATTAAAAACGAATTTCAGCGCCTAATAAAAATGTTCGTCCACGTGCTGAATTAGTAAACGAGTAAACGTAGTTGTCATCTCTATCGGTCCCCACTTGTGAGCCGGTTGAGTTGAGTGAATTTAATGCATCGACATAATTTTTATTTGATAGATTTTGCACCGAGGCTTTGAGTAGGACGTGCTTGTTGAGTCGATATGTGGCGTAAAGATCGATAATAATCGGAATTTTCGGCAGTGCTTGCGAATCATTGCCGTATTTATCTACTTCAAGCCCGTTTGGCACTTCGCGGCGTGACTTTCCGGTGTATTTAAAAATAGATCCGATGGTTAAATCACGCTCAAAAAACCGTCCGCCTAATGTCAGCGTAGCGTAGTCTTCCGGTAGATAGGTGATCGATGTTGTGCCGAATCCGGTACCGATTGAAGAGCTTACATCTAAAGGTAAAGCCGTTTTTTGTCGGCTATAGGATAAATTGGCAAAGAGTGTATCGGAATCATATTCTAAAGCAATTTCTATACCTTTGTGCTTAATAGGATTCAGTGCGTTAATATACATTTGTGCATGAAAATCTCCATATAAATCAGGGTGATTTAGGTCGGTGATTCGAGTACCGCTGCGAGTAATATAGAAACTTTGGCTATGAATATAGTTTTTTATATGATTAATATAGGCTGTCAATTTGAAACCTAAGAAATCATTATCTGTGAATATGTTTTCTTTTTCGGTATTAAAACCAATTTGATAGATCTTAGCTTGTTCCGGTTTTAAATAGGGATTCATTGAGCCGCTGCCTTCATTATTGAAGAAGACTTCTTGGGTATTCGGAATTCGAGTAGATTGGGAATAGCTGATAAACGGTTTGAACCACGGGTTTAAATCCCAGGATAGCATCACTGACGGCTGCAATGATTTGCTGTTTAATTTCATACTGGCGGCATTTTTTGGAAAACAACCCAAATCGGCAAAAGAATTATCGCTGCTGCCCAAAGCGTGGCAAGAACCTTTATGACCTCGGACCGTACCGTCAACATAGGTCAAGCCGGTATTTAATGTGAAATTCTGATAGGTTAATTCATTGATTAAATATAGGCTGTAGATAGTTTGTCTGCCGACAGGAGAAAAGGGCGTATAATCATAGTTGTCTTTATTGACACCTAAGGCTTTTTTAGCATAGGTGTTAGTCATAACACTACTGCCTAAGGTAAAACTCGAGGTGAAATCTTGCCAGTGCAATGTGGAAATATTGTTGATATCCAGATAGTAAGAACGGTTGTCTGTTTTCGCTTTATCCAGTTGCCAAATGTTGGCGTCATTATCATAAAGTTGGCGATTATCGGTATAAGCGCTCAACAAGGTAAAATCAATGAAAGGGCTAGCCGGGTCAAACTTATAGCGTAGATAATAATTACTGTTTTTTGTTTGGCGACCACCGACACTGTTTTGATAGCCACGGGCAGCCAGTTCAATTTTATGTAGCGCGGAAGGGGATAGTTCAAATTTCGCCAACCAAGAGCGGGGCGATTGATCCAGACGGCGAACATAGTCATTTTGAATCGAATGTGTGCCGTCACCGCGTTTATAATTAGCTTTTTCTTTGCCGCCGCTATAGGCTAACATTGCACCTATTGAACCGTTGTCGAAAGCAGCTCGTTTGCTAGCCACCGCCAACATAGCATTTTGCCCTAATCCGTTGGTGCCGTAATTATATTTTGACAGTAAACCAATGTTACTGTCGGCAAAAACAACATCATCGACTCCGATGGTACGTAGGTTGGAGTGTCCGTTTAAAGCATTCACGCCTTGAGCACCTTGTGAGAATCCTCGAGTGACGCTGACACCGGTCAGAAAATTCGGATCAATCATAACGCCGAATTGGCTGCTGGGTCCATATCCTCCGTTTTCACTATGATATTTACTACTGGAATTAGATGAAGTACCGTAAAAAGTTTGAGGAACATCATCAACCATCGTGTTGACTCTGCCAAAACCGGTCATTCCCCGAATATTGACGCTAACCGTACCTTGTGTCGGGTTGATGTTGGTAAAGGTTCCCGGCAGTGCTCGCACTACACTGTCTAATGATTGCATTTTTCTATTTTCACCCACTGCGCTGACTGCGCCGGGAATACTAAACGTTTTTTGTGATGTAGTGCGCGGCGAACCTAATACTTTTAAGTCATCAAGTTGTAATTCATCTTGCGAACTTTGATCGGCATAGCCACCGATAGCGGGAAGAAGACCGCAGCAAACTAAAGCAATAAAACGGCTGATAATCGAATAATTCATTGTTTTTCCTTGTTATAAATAAGTGTATTGCTGGGTATAAGATGACTTTGGCTAGCAATGCGATCGATTTTGAGTAAAAATGTGTAGGCGGTAAGACTTCTGATCTGGCGACTTGCACCGCCATAACGACCGCGATGGCCCGAATGGGGTTCGATATTGAGTAAAATTGCGCTATCAGCCAGATTATACTGTCGGATTTTAGCGGCATATTTTAAGCTTTCCCAAAATGGAACCCGTTGATCTTGTTGGGCTGTCATAATCAAGATTGAAGGATACTGTTGAGGCTGAATATTTTCATAAGGTGAGTAGCTTTTAATATATTGATACTCTTCAGGTTGTGAAATGTCGCCCCATTCTGCAACTTCAGAATCTGTTTTGGTCGCTGGATTACCGAGGGTGGCTAACATATCCAAAAACGGCACTTGTAGCACCACGGCACGAAACAGCTGTGGTGCTTGATTGACGGCAGCAGCAACCAACAATCCACCGGCACTTTCTCCAAGGGCATAAGTGCGGTCAGGCGCTGCATAACCTTTTAATTGTAAGATTTGAGCAACATCAATAAAATCATGAATGCTGTTCAATTTGAATTGCCTGCTCCCTTGGGTGTGCCAAGCAAGCCCCAACTCACCACCGCCTCTGACATGCGCTATTGCATAAACAAAACCTCTGTCGAGTAAGCTGCGATAAGCCGTGCCGTATACCGGTTGCATACTGAACCCATAAGCACCATAGCCGGTTAATAACAGGGGATTTTTACCTTTCTTGAAGTGTGATTTTTTATAAATCAGCGTAACCGGTACAGATATTCCGTCACGCACCGGAATCAATAAATATTCAGTTTGGTAGTGCTGGGCTGCGGTATTATGGATGCCTGATTCAGGCATATCCAACCATTGTTGTTGGTGCAGATCAAACTTCACAATACTTTGCGGTACGTTCAAAGCACTATAGCGTAGTGTTAAATGCGCTGAATCCTGCCCATCCCCATGTAGTATGCTCACTAAATAATTGGGATCCGGGAACGGGATTTTTTCTACCTTGCTATGGTGTGGTATCGACCAATAATATAGCTCAGGAACACCGTGATTGCGCACTTTGACAATCACCCAGTGTTTTAACAAGGTAAAACTTTCGAGGGTACTGCCGTTATGCGGGGTATAAACAGTTTGCCACTTTGCTTGTTTGTCTTTGGCATAGAATAATTCAAATTCAGTATTATTATGGTTACTTTTAATGTAGAAGCCGTCATTATGATGATCCAAATAGTATTCATATCCTATCTTTTCAGGCACAAACAGTGTTATTTCAGGATTGGATTGCATTAGATCTAGAGTGTATATCTCTGATCCATCTTGTTTATTAAGATCTAAGATTAAATACTGACCAGAAGAAGAGAGTGATATCGACAGATGACCATTCGTTGAATTCTGCTGATAAATCAGATGGTCTTCACTTTGCGGTAAGCCGATAACATGCCGGTATAAACCGATAATGTTGCCGGTTTCAGAGGCTTGTTGTAAATAATAGAAAGTGCGATTATTTTTTCCCCAAACAATTTCTCCGCTAGTATTGCTCACTTCTAGCGTTGTTTTGGGAGTCATTGATTTATCTAAATGGATAAGTGAAATCTGATAATTTTCATTACCGATAATATCTTCTGCAATTAAAGCAAGTCGATTATCAGGCGAAATAACCGGAATATTAAGTTGATAATATGCATGGTTTTCAGCTTGTTGTGCACCATCAACAATTAAGTGCCAATGACTATGTTGAGTGGATTTTCGTTCAAAGACAGGATGGTAACCTTGGTTATATCGGCGATAATGATAGCCGTTATCTGACCAATATAATGCGGTTGGACGCTGCTGCGAACGGGAGATGATTTCATTTGACAGTTGTTGTCTGAGAGTTTGCTCCGAGGCAAGGAAATTTTGTGTGTAGCGGTTTTCCTCTCGGATAATTTGCTCAATTTCATCTTGATAGCGATTATCCGCTAGCCAAGCATAGTGATCGTTGTGCTGAACATGATCAGGATTTGCTGCTTGCACTTTGGTCGGAATGAGCGGTTGGGCAATTGCGGCTGATGCAACATAACTGACCAGAATGCCTAAAATGATCCGAATAATATTCATCTTTATAGTACCCAAATATAATCGGCATCATTCATCTCAATATCGGATAGACTTTCAACCATTGCGATAACTTTATAATGACTTTCTAAATATTCTGCTAAATGTAGCGGAACCCCGATGGACTTTCTTATATGATGCAGCCCACCGATAAAAAGAATTGGTTTATTATTTTTAAGTAAGGTTTCAGCCATTCGGCGATCTTTGAATTGCTGGATCTCCACTAATCGATCAATTAACGGATCGCTATGATCTATTGCGTGAGATTCAGCAATTAAGGTCCTAATCGCTTGTTTTACTTTTGTTGTTGTAGATTTCTCCCCCAGTAGCGGATAAGCGCCCTGCAATAAGATATTGATTTCTTCACGGCTTAAATTTGCACCGTAAATATTGATATTGGATCTGGACAAGTAAGTGATCAAAGTTCGGTATTGGGTCCAATCCCATTTTGAATCCCAATCCAGTTGAGCGGCAATTTCGTGATCCGATATCGCGGGTTGGCGACGAATGACGGTTTGAGCCCGGTTTAGATCGGTTTGTGCTGTAGAAGGAAACATTTCTAGAGCAATACTGCTGATCAAAGATCTCTCTTCCAGCATTGTTATTAGCCGTAGTTGGGCTTGGTGGTGTTTCTTTTCAGTATGTTTTTCACCGATCAAAATTATTTTACTTTCAGCCAGTTGATCAACTAAATCATCAATTTGGATATAGCGCTGTTGGCTGACATCAAAAACAGTTTTTTGTATGTCCTGCTGCGGTTTAATTTGTTGTTTGCTAGCTAAAGTGGTGCAGCCTATGCAGAGACAGAATAATAATCCTAATAAGAAGTGCTTGAGGAAAGCAGGTTTTTTATACATACAGACAAATTGTTTTAATTTATATTGATAATGATATTGATTGTTATTATCATATCAGGCCTTATCCAAGTCAAGTAGGTTTTCTTATTTCTTTAG
>NZ_VDHF01000133.1:0-4999 GCF_006228025.1 Testudinibacter crocodili | reverse complement strand
TTTTTGTCTACTATGCCTATTTTTGTACTTTCCACGCTTCGCGATCAATATCCAAATCGGGGAATTGTTCCGGATTGAATACTGGTTCTTCCACGCCTTGTTTTAATTGTTGGCGGTAGTCGTTCATCAACCGCACCACTTGTGGGAATAACATCACTAATGCCAGCAAGTTCAGTAATGCCAACACGCCCATTAGCGGATCAGAGAAGAAAAACACCGCAGTTGCGCCTGGTGCGGTTGCACCGAGAAACAGTACGGCGATCACCACACAACGCAGGATTAAAATCGGCAATTGTTCTTTTTTACCATAGAACAGGAAGCTCAGCGCGTTTTCGCCTAAGTAGTAGTTATAAATAATGGTGCTGAATGAAAACAGGAGAATCGAAAACGTCAGCAGATATTTTGCCCATTCGCCAAAGTGGCTTACCAATGACTGTTGGGTTAAGACCACGCCGTCAATTGCTGCGCCCGGCACATACACATTGCCTAATAAAATGATAAAGGCGGTGCAACTACAGATGATAATGGTGTCGATAAAAACGGACAGCGACTGAGCAATGCCTTGGCTGACCGGATGGCTGACATGAGCGGTTGCCGCCACATTCGGCACAGAGCCTAAACCCGCTTCATTCGAGAATAATCCGCGACGCATGCCTTGTGCGATTGCAATTCCCATACCGCCGCCAACCACAGAATCAATGCCGAAGGCATTTTTGGTGATAGTAACAATCAGTGCCGGGATTTCGGTGATATTCAGGGCAATGACCGCTAATGCCATAAAAATATAGATGAACGCCATAATCGGAATGATAACATCGGAGACTTTGGAGATACGAGTGATACCGCCGAAAATGATAATGCCGCCGATAATGGCCAGCAGGATACCAGTCCACATCCGTTCAATTTGCAAGCTGTCTAATACTGCACCGGCAACAGTATTGCCTTGAAATGCATTAAAACCGATTGAGAACGACAGCATTAAACAGATGGAATAGGCGACTGCCATCCAACGATATTTCTCACCTAAACCATGCAGAATAAAGCGTGCCGATCCGCCACGAAATTGCCCGTTCGCCGTTTTGTGTTTGTAGAGTTGGGCGAGGGTACATTCGACGATACTGGTCATCATGCCGACAAGGGCGACCACCCACATCCAAAATACTGCGCCCGGCCCACCGATGGAGATCGCAACCGCAACCCCGGCGATATTGCCGCCACCGACACGTCCGCCAATCGAGACAAATAAGGCTTGGCGACCACTGATTTGGTTTTTATCACGTCTGTTATTGTCGTTGCGTAGGAATTTAAACATCCGTTTAAAGTATTTAAACTGGGCAAAGCCGCCGACAACAGTGAAGAATAAGCCGAAAATAATCAGCATCGGAATGAGCGCCCAGCCCCAGGTGAGGGTATCAATGGTGTTAAATAGGGTATGTATATAGTCCATAAGTTTCCTGTTATATTTATAGCTTATTTTAAAATAATAAAATGGAATAAGTGCATTTAGCAGGCGAATACTAGCAAAGTGCGGTCATAAGTCAATTATCAACCGTACTTTGTTGCCAGACGGATGGTTAAAGTGTGAGCTCGCCCCGTAAATTTTGGCGTAAATGCGCGCGCACTTCATCAACACTAAAATCTTGGCTGAGTAGAAAATGCAACTTTGCCAATGCCGCTTCGACCGTCATGTCATGCCCGCTGATCACACCGACTTTCTCCAGCGCATTGCCGGTGGCATAGCTTTCCATATTGACTTTGCCGGCAAAACACTGGGTCAGATTCAGTACGATAATGCCTTTCTGATAAGCACTGTACAGCAAATCCAGAATTTCTGGGTTATCCGGTGCATTGCCGATACCAAAGGTTAATAAAATCAGCGCATTGACCGGCTGCTGCAAAATATTGCGGATAACATCAGGGGAAATCCCCGGGTATAACATGACAATCCCAATCGGTTGCGGTGTAATATTGTGCAGTTTAAATTCGCCTCTGGCACCGACATTTAGCGCTGCATAATTGATGGCAATATTGATCCCCGCCTCGACTAATGCTGGATAATTGGGGGAAGAAAATGCGTCAAACCCGTCTGCATGGCTTTTGGTCGAACGGTTGCCACGAAACAGCTTATTGTTAAAAAATAGGCAAACTTCACGGATAGGGTAGTGGGCGACCAGATACAGTGCATTCAACAAATTGGTTAAGCCGTCGGAGCGCAGCCCGGAAATCGGAATTTGCGAGCCGGTAACGATCACCGGTTTAGTTAGATTCTCCAGCATAAATGACAGTGCAGAGGCGGTGTAAGCCATGGTGTCCGTGCCGTGTAAAATAATGAATGCGTCATAATCGTGGTAGTGTTTTTTAATGTCATCAGCAATTTGCTGCCAATGCTGCGGCGTCATATTGGCAGAATCCATCAACTGATCATACTCATGTACAATAAAGTGCGGTATTTCGGCGCGTTGCAGCTCAGGTAGGCCGTTTAAATAAGAAGACATAAATCCCGGTTGTGGCACATAACCGTACTTTGACGGTTTCATACCGATTGTGCCGCCGGTGTAGGCAATGTAAACAGATTTTTTTTGCATAATAATCAACAGACCCTCGTGAATAATGGGCGAATTATAGCGTTTTTCTATGTTGAAAAGTAGCTGCGCTACTGCGAGGAATCAGATTTATCTTTGTCGATTTTGACGGTGATAGTTCAATTTATGATAAAGATCTCATTTTTTAACGATTTCACTTGTTATGATTGAAATGAAGTATTACTCTATACGCATTGAAGTCAATCTTCTTTAAATTTGCAGTCTATGGAGTCGAAATGTCAAAAATAAATAAAGAAAAAATATTGGCTATACTTGAACAGGGGTTAATTGCATCTTGCCAACCGGTGGACGATGGTCCGATGGACTCACCGGAGATTGTGGCAGCGATGGCTCAGGCATCAGTAATAGGTGGTGCTGCGGGATTACGTATTGAGGGGGTCGATAATTTAAAAGCCACTCGTGCAAAAGTTGATGTGCCAATTATCGGTATTGTAAAGCGTGATCTGGACGATAGCCCGGTTCGTATTAGCCCGTTTTTACAGGACATTGATGATTTGGCAGTGGCCGGCGCAGATATTATTGCTTTCGACGGTACGGATCGTATTCGCCCGGTGGCGCGTGATGTGATTGTTGCTCGGATTAAAGCACTGGGTTGCCTTTCCATGGCGGACTGCTCCAATTTTGAAGAAGGCATGTATTGCCAGAATCTGGGCGTCGATTTGATCGGTAGCACCATGTCTGGCTATACCGGTGGGGAAATTCCGTTAGAACCGGATCTCAAATTGGTGCAAGATTTGAAAGCCGCTGGCTGTCGCGTGATGGCAGAAGGGCGTTATAACTCGCCGGAAATGGCGGCAATGGCAATTGAAAACGGTGCCTATTCAGTCACGGTCGGCTCGGCGCTAACTCGTTTGGAGCATATTGTCGGCTGGTTTGTTGATAAAATTAATGCAGTTAAAAATAAATAGGAATCTGTTAACATGAAGTGTTGTTTAGCGATTGATATCGGTGGAACCAAAATTGCCAGTGCGTTGATTACCGGCAAAATTATTGAACAACGCCAACAAATCAGAACGCCACAGGATGAAGCTGCAAGTGGTATGAGCCAGGCACTGGCTGATATTATACAGCAACAGCAAGGGATGTTTGACTCGGTTGCGGTTGCCTCGACTGGCATCATCAACAAAGGTATCTTGACCGCACTTAACCCGAAAAACTTGGGTGGCTTGGCGGAGTTTCCATTGCTGGATACGATCGCTGAATATACGGCTGCACCGATCGGTTTGTTGAATGATGTACAGGCAGCAGCCTATGCGGAGTATCAATTATTGACGAAAAAAGTAGAGAATTTTGTTTTCATTACCGTCTCAACCGGCGTTGGTGGTGGCATTATTTTGAATGGAAAGTTGCAAACTGGTCCGAATGGCATTGCTGGTCATATCGGGCATACGTTGGCGGATCCAAACGGTCCCATTTGTGGCTGCGGACGACAAGGTTGTGTTGAAGCGATTGCAGCCGGACGGGCAATTGAAGCTACCGCAGCAAAGTGGGATGATCCCTGTGAACCGGCAGAAGTATTCGCCCGTTTTCGTCAAGGCGTACCACAAGCGGTTGAAGTGGTGCAACGCTCAGCGAGAGGCATTGCCAATTTGATCGCTGATTTAGTGATCGCAAATGATATTCAGCGAGTAGTGTTGGGTGGCAGTGTCGGTTTGGCGGAAGGCTATTTGCCGTTGGTGAACAGTTATTTGCAGCAGTTACCGCACTTTTATCAAACCGAAGTGGTGCCAGCGGCTTGCGGACCAGATGCAGGTTTACTGGGTGCGGCACTTTGGTGGCAGAATGAATTAGCTGCAAAACAAAAAAACCGTAAAAATTTCAATAAAAGATAAGGGATTGAGCATATGATTTTAGGGGATTTGAACAAAGATAACGGCACATTGGGATTATCACCGATGATTGCTGAAGTTTGCGAATATTTAAAAGGCTTAGACTTGCAAGCACTAACCTTGGGCAGACATGAGATTAATAATGATATTTTCATGAACGTGATGGAATTTGAAACCGCAGCGGCAGACAGCAAAAAATCGGAATTGCATCATCGTTACTTAGATGTACAGTTATTGATTTCTGGGGCGGAGCTGATTGAATTTGGTGTCGGAAATCCTGATTTGAGCGGCTATGAAGACTATCAGGACGAAGATGATTACCAATTGACGGCACAACCAATCGCACATAAAAATAGCGTATTGCTTGCGCCAAACATGTTTGCGATTTTCTTTCCGTATGAAGCGCACAAACCGGGTTGTCATGTGGACGGGCAGAGTGTTAAAGTGAAGAAATTGGTCGTTAAGATCCCATATTCACTACTAGGGTCTGTTGATGTTTGTTTATAATTTGAGCTATAGACTATTTTTCGCTACTCTTTTCGACAATAAAATAAGGCAAAAGTTGTG
>NZ_VDHF01000132.1:0-15483 GCF_006228025.1 Testudinibacter crocodili | reverse complement strand
ATTTTGTCTACTATACCTCAAATTGAATACAGCTCATCCATTTTAGTTGGCTGATGAGCAGCGTTATGCGCCGGTAATCTCACTTACCGCAACTTTACGGTTTTCATAGCGGGATTTGGTGCAGGCGTCTGCGGTGGCAATTGCCGCCCGTGCCGCTTCGCCAGTCAGCAGTTTGACAAACTCTTCAGTGGGCTGCATTCCATGCAAAATATCATTGAGATATTTCATCTCTTTGCGCATTACGGTGTTGAGCCATAATGGTGTTCGCTTGCCGGGTTGACCGTATTGAATGGCGCCGTCCATGCTGGCACCGGTATAAATACGGGTGCGGTCGTCATCTTCTTCCTGACTTTCGTGAATCAAAAAGTGTGAATCTTGCCCATTCACGCGCAATGTGCCACCGCAATGGTACATGTCGAGTTTAATGGCGCCTTTTTCCCCTTGAATCAACACATAATGCTCGCCCCAGCGGAATGCCGAACCCCATTCGAGCAAGGCAAATCGGTTATCGTCAAATTCTAGATTAAGGAACAGCATGTCGTCTTCATCACCGAAACTTTCCCCTTGATGTGCCACATTGCCCGCAGTCATGGTGACGGTTTTCGGTGCGCCGCCCATAATAAACTGCACACAATCCAGTTCATGAATGTGGTGATACAGATGTCCACCGGATTTTTCACGAATTTTTTTCCAAGAGATTGCAGGTTGTTGCTCTTCCCAACCGTTGCGAGCCGAGTGGCAATACAGCACCTTGCCGATCACCCCTTGTTGAATCAGTTCTTTGGCATGGTGGACACCGTTGAAAAAATTCATGATATGTCCCGCCATAAAGATCACACCGTTTTCCTCACAGGCACGCACCATCTCGTCACAGTCTTGGTAACTGAGGGCAATCGGTTTTTCACAAAAAACGTGCTTTTTATGTTTTGCCGCTAAAATAACCGGCTCTTTATGCAAATAGTTTGGGGTTGCTACAATCACACAGTCTACATCGGCACGGTTAATCGCCTGTTCTAAACTGGATGCGGCATCACAACCCAATTCGGCAGCAATTGTCTCACCGTTGTCGGGGTCGTATACCACAGTAATTTTGGCATCTTCGGTTTCTTGCATAATGCGCGCCAAATCTGCCCCAAAATAGCCGACGCCGATGACAGCATAATTAATCATTTTGTTCTCTCCTTACATTGAATTACGGTTTAATACTGATACATTAACTTGCAATAATTTGATTATTTGACGGATCCTTCAGACAATCCTCCCGCAATCTTGTTTTGGATAAAGCAGAAGAAAATCACGGACGGAATAACCACCAGCACCGATGCCGCCATCATATCGCCCCAATCTAAAATTTCTGCGCCGTTTAATGAACGCAGGGCAACGGCAACCGTCATTTTGCTGGTATCATTCACCAGAATTAAGGCATATAAGAATTCGTTCCACGCATTGATAAAGGTGTAGATTGCGGTGGCGACAATGCCCGGTGCGACCAATGGCAGTACGATTTTAAAGAACACCGTGAATTTATTGGCGCCGTCAATACGGGCGGCTTCTTCTATTTCTATCGGTACGGTGCGGAAAAAGCCGACTAATAGCCAAACCGCATAAGGCACACTAAACGACAGATAGACAATAATCAGTCCGGTAGTAGTGTTGGTTAATCCAACTTTTGCCATGGCAATGGAATAAGGAATCGCCAATAAAATCGGTGGAAAAATATAGGTGGTGATCAGCAATTTCGACATGATTGCGCCCAACTTAGGGAAGAAGCGCACAATGCCGTAGGCTGCCATCGAAGAAATAACGATGGCGATAAACGTTGTCACCAGGGCAATCAGCAAGCTGTTTTTAATGTTCACTGCAAAATTCAAGCCGTTGATCACATGATCGAAATAATCGAGGGTTAATACTTTCGGCCAGAAACGCGTCGGATCGCTGGTTAATTCTCCTTTGCCTTTCAGTGAGGAGATTACGATCCAAACCAATGGGAATACCGCAATAATGGTAGCGACAGTCAAAAACAGATACGAGATAATATCACCAAAAATTGAGCTTTTCTTTTTCATCATTTATTCCCCTTCTTTTTCCCAGCGGTTGATCACTTTGAAGTAGATAAAGCAGATTAGCAGCAGGAAGATAAACAACAGCACCGTAACCGCCGAAGAACGACCCAGCATTTTAGTGCCCCAGCCCATGTTGTAGGCATAAATTGGAATGGTCATCGTCGAGTTCGCCGGACCGCCACCGGTGATTAGATAAATAATATCGAAGTTGTTAAATACCCAGACGGTTCTCAGTACCACCAATAAGCCGATCACCACTTTAATGTGCGGTAACGTAATGTGGCGAAAAACCTGCCAAGCATTGGCACCATCAATTTTGGCGGCTTCGTATTGCTCTGCCGGTACGGTTTGCAAAGCGGATAAAACGTTTACCATGATCAACGGCGCACCAAACCAGATGTTGATGAATACCAGACTGACAAATGCCCAAGAGCTGTCGGACAAGAAGCTAGGTGCAATGTCCATCAGCCCTAGTTTGGTGATCATATTTGGCAAGTAGCCATAAACCCCATTCAGAATCCATTGCCAAGAAAAGGCGATAACAATGGTTGGAAATGCCCAAGGAATAATCAGCAAAATTTTATATAGCCACTGCAGATGGCGGATACGATTCAAGGCAATTGCTAAGGCAAATCCGACCAATACTTGCCCGACCAGTGATAGTACTGTCCATTTAATCGAGTTGAAAAATGCCCACCAAAACTGCGGATCGATCAACACCGCACGGTAGTTATCAAAGCCAACAAAGCTGTAGTTGGGCATGATCAAATTTTTGTTGGTAAAGCTGTAAAAAATGCTGGAAAGAAACGGATAAACAAACAGCGCCGAGACGACCAGCATCGCCGGCAACACAAAAATCCAGCGGGTATAGCTTTTTTGAAGCATAAGTAACCTCCTCTCCATTAAAACAGAGCACGGAAATAACGGGGTTATTGAATTAGGGTGGGTCGAAGCCAGCAAACAGCAGCTCGCCTCGACCCGGAGCGTCTATTTTGCAGTCACTGTTGCAAACAACTCGTTCAGTTGTTTTTCTGCTTTTTGTGCCGCAGCCATTGGATCGGTACCGTGTGTCACAATATCTTGGAACATCGCTTCAATAATGTGTTGGTTAGTCAGCAATCCGCCTTGCACACTCGGACCATGTTCATAGCCGATTGCAGTTCCGGTGCGCACCGCACTTTCAATCACTTTTTCTGCATGAGCAAATTGTTGAATCACTGGATTGCCTTTATACGCAGGATCATCTGAAATACCGCTGACTGCCGGCAACATTCCGACCGGAACCGAACTTAAAAATTGAATATAGCGATCTTTTTGATATAAGGTTTCAATAAACGCTTTACTGATTTCCGGGTGTTTACTGCTTTTCCAGACAACGAGCGGAATATTCGAGGTTTCAATACCGTAATCTGGGTCATTTGCATTAATTTTCGGCATCGGGTAAGCATCAATTTGTTCCAAAAGTTGTGGTGAATTCGCTTTTACGCCACCGATTTGGAAGCCGGAATTGAAGTCAAAGGCGGTTTTGCCTTGATAATACAGTGTGGCTTGTTGCAGCACGTTATAGTTAATCGAATCTTTTGGTGAGGTTTCTTGATACATTTTCACCCAGTATTTAATACCGTCCTGTGCCAATGGGCTGGTTAAATCTACTTTTAGATCCGGAGTCAGCAAGCTGCCGCCACCGCTCTTGACGTAGAAATTCAAAAAGCGGGTTGCCATAAAATCATTGGTTCCCATTGGCACCGACAGCCCGTAAACACCGTCTTTGGTCAGTAATTTAGCCGTTTGATACAATTCATCCCAGGTTTTTGGTACTGTTAAATTATTTTGTGCCAACAAATCTTTACGAATCCACATCACTTGCGCATGGGAATACAATGGAAGAGAGTAATTTTGGTTATCGACCGTACCTTCGTTAATGGCGGCAGCCGAGAATTTATCCCGTCCCAGGGTATCAATGACATCATTGATGGGTTGCAAGGCGCCAACATTAATCATCTCCACCACTTGATTTGGCAGGGCAGTGCTCATATCCGGCACATTACCGGACGCCAGACCGGTTGTCCATTTGGTGTAAAAGTCATTCCAAGAAAAGGTTTCAATCTTGATTTTAACTTGCGGATGTTGTTGCATAAAATCATTGGCTGCCGCTTGAATCACTTCCAGGCGCGGGCCTTGCGTGAACGAGTGCCACACGGTAATATTACCGGCTAATTCGCCGTTAGTTGCTGTAGGGGCAGCCGTATTTGCTGTTTTGTTGTCATCGCAACCGCTTAAGACAAAAGCGCCCAACACCAATGAAGCTGCTGCTGTCATTATTTTTCTGAATTTCATATTATGCTCCTTATGAATAGCTCGTTACAGGGGTTATAAGAGCGATTGCTCTGTTTGCGGATCAAAAAAATGCGCCCGTTTCATATCAAATGCCAGACTGATTTTTTCATCCATTTTGATTTGTTGTCTGGAGTGTACAATCGCTTTAATCGGTTGCTCGCCCAAACTGGTGTGAACAATGTATTCGGCGCCCAGTAGTTCTGCCACATTGACCGGTGCGGTAATCATCGCTTTTTGATACGAACCCAATAACAGTGGTTCGTTCGAAATATTTTCCGGGCGAATCCCTAAAATGACCGCTTTGCCGACCGCACTTTGGCGCTCTAGTTGTTGATAAGCCTCGTCAGGAATGCTGAGCTGATAGTTATCGGCGGTAACAAAAAAGCCGTTTTCAATTTTCCCGTGCAGGAAATTCATGGTTGGTGCGCCGATAAAACCGGCGACAAACAGATTGTCAGGGTGATCATAAATGGCTTTCGGTGAGCCGATTTGTTTGACCACACCGCCGCTCATCACCACAATTCTATCCGCCATTGTCATTGCTTCGGTTTGATCGTGCGTTACGTACACGGTGGTGGCATTCAAGGTTTTATGAATCCGAATAATTTCGGCACGCATATTGCTGCGTAATTTAGCATCGAGGTTAGACAGCGGTTCGTCCATCAAAAACACTTTTGGCGAACGCACAATGGTTCTGCCAAGCGCCACCCGTTGCCGCTGACCGCCGGACAAGGCTTTTGGCTTGCGATTTAATAACTCGTCTAATCCTAAAATTTTGGCGGCTTCTTTAACCTTGCGATCGATTTCAGCACTGTCCATTTTGCGCAACTTCAAGGCAAACGCCATATTTTCATACACACTCATATGCGGATACAGCGCATATGACTGGAACACCATAGCAATATCACGATCTTTCGGTTCAATATCATTCATTAGCCGATCATCAATATAAAACTCGCCATCAGAGATACTTTCCAACCCGGCGACCATGCGCAATGTTGTTGATTTTCCGCAGCCTGAAGGGCCGACTAGCGCGATAAATTCTTTGTCTGCGACTTCCAAATTAAAGTCTTGTACGGCTTCAAAACCGTTGGTGTAACGTTTAAAAATATGACGTAGTGATAAAGTAGCCATCTTGGTTTCCTTCGGTCATGTAGTGAAGATTTTTCTGACAACGGCAGAAATATGATTTAATATGATGCTATAAACATAAGACATCATATATCTAAAACGGGATAGACATATGATGTCCTATCTTTGAATAAATAACCGTGATGAAGATCACAAAATGATAAAAATGAAGAAATTAACCAAAAAAGTGGCAACTTTGGAGCTGCAAGAGAAAATTAAATCGCTGATTTTAGAAAAAAATCTAAAACCGGGCGGTTTAATGCCGACCGAAAATGAATTGATTGAGCTTTTGGGGGTTAGCCGTTCTAGCCTACGTGAAGCAATTAAGTCATTAGAAGCACTGCATATTTTGGATATTCATCACGGGATCGGAACCTTTGTCGGCGAATCTTCTCTGGTGCCGATGATTCGTGGCTTGGCATTTCATGCACAATTGCATTTACAAAATGATTTGAAGTGCTTGCTGGATATTTTGGATGTACGCGAGATTTTGCAATATGGTTTTGCGCCACTTGCCCTGGCAAAAATAAGCGATCAAGCGGTTGAACAGTTGCAACAGATTGTCGCCACAATAGAACAGAATGCTCGCGATGCCCAATTTTCTGTGGAAGAGGAGCAACAAGTTCACCTCCTGATCTACCGCTCAACCGAAAATCAATTGCTGCTGCAATATTTGGACGCTTTTTGGCAGATTTATCAATTGCTGGATCACGAATTACCACCGAATAATATCACCCCGACCGCACTTGCCATGCAATATCGTGACTGGGTTGATGCCATCGAGGCGCGCGACTTGGAGCGCACTCAACATGCGATTCTGGTCTATTTTCAAGGGATCCGCAGACGTTTAACCGCCACCGTTTAACAAGGAGAACACCTTCAATGAATTCAATCAAAGTTGCGCTGATCGGCTGTGGTTTTTTTGGTCAGCAATTGGCTTATGGCTTTCAAAAAAATGGCGCTGAACTGGTCGGAGTACAAGATATACACCATCAACAGGCAGTTGATTTAGCGACTTCATTAAATACTACAGTTTACCTTGATGTCGCTGATATGTTGCAACAAAGTAAGCCAGATCTCGTATTAATCGCTACCTACAACTATGCGCACCGTCAAGTTGCTGAGCAGGCTTTACAAGCCGGCTGTGCGGTTTTTATCGAAACACCGTTTGCCACTGAAGCAGAAGATTGCCACCAAATTTTGACCCTGGCTGCGCAGACCGATAAACCAGTATTTATCGGGCATGTGTTGCGTGCTTTACCGGGCTTGCTCAAAGCGAAACAATTGATTGAACAGCAGGCGCTGGGAAAAATCACAGTTGCCAGAGCCAACCGCCAGCGCTGGATTGATTCGGCGCGGGATAAAAACTGGTGGAAAAATGATATCAAATTAACCGGCGGCAAATTGCTGCATGAAATTCACGAACTGGATTTATTGTGTTGGTTGTTGGGCGAAGTCGACTCGGTTTATGCGCAATCCACCAATCGCGCTCATTCAGACACGCCGGATAACCATGATATTATTCAACTGTTGCTGCAATTTAAAAACGGTGTTTTTGGCTCGTTGGAAATGGGCACGGCTTACCGTCTGCATGAATGGGGCATTTCGATTCACGGCGAATTGGGATCGTTGGTGGTGAATTTCTTTACCTCAACGCTCACACTGTCATTTGCCGACGGACGTCGCCAGCAGTTTAATTTATACGATGAATTTGAAGCGGATTTGTCGTTGCGCGAAAACGGAAAAAGTACGCAGAAATACAATCAAATTAATGAACTCTGTCCGTTTTGGCTGAGCCGTGCAGTAGAAATTGAAGCACTAAGCGTGTTGCAGCATTTGCAAGGGCAACAGCATAGCGTTTTGCATGACAGCCCTGCGCGAGCCGTTTGCGTTGCGGTGGCAGCTAAGCGTTCAATTCAGGAAAAAGTGTTAATCAAAGTACAATATGATTAATCCTGTATTTTCCCTGACCGCACTTTTTAGTAAACTGAATGCCTAAAATCAACATCGGTTAATTTAAAAGGACAACAATTATCGAAGCGTGGCAGCGTGGGTTTGTGTTACACCGCAGACCCTATAATGAAACCAGTCTGTTAGTCGATCTTTTCACCGAAGAGGGCGGACGTTTGACGGTGTTAGCGAAAGGCGCTCGGGCAAAGCGTTCGGCGTTGAAAAGTCTGTTGCAGCCGTTTACACCATTGTTGTTGCGCTGGAGCGGAAAAGGCGATTTGAAGATTTTGACCAAAGCTGAGGCGATTTCGCTTGCCTTGCCGTTGGCGCATACCGCACTTTACAGCGCTTTTTATATCAATGAGTTAGTCTGCCGTGTGATCGAAAACGAAACGCCTTATCCGCAACTGTTTCAGGATTACCTACACTGCCTGACAGCACTTGCCACTTGCCATGCCAGCAATGAAAGTGCGGTTCAGACATCCGTTGAACCATGCTTACGCAAATTTGAATTTCAGCTGCTGCAAACGCTCGGTTATGGTGTGGATTTCCTGCATTGCGCCGGTTCGGGCTTGCCGGTTGAGCCGCAGATGAGTTATCAATACCGTGCTGAACAGGGCTTTATCGCCTCGCTGCTCAAAAACAACCAAACCTTTTACGGTGATGAACTGCTGATCTTCGCTAGCTTAGCATTCGACAAACTGGGCACCGAACAAAAACATATCCTGCAAGCTGCTAAACGCTTTACCCGTATGGCGCTGAAACCTTATCTCGGCAGCCAACCCTTGAAAAGCCGTGAGCTGTTTCAAGGGATTTTACCGGGTAACATGAAATGATGGCACGTCCTAGCCTTTCGAACGCAGCTTAAACTCTGCCAACGCTTGATCAAATTGTTCGGCGACTGCGCTATCTTCTGCAGAAAACAGCGATGAGGTAATGGTGATGAAAGAGCAGATTAAAAAGCCTGGAATAATTTCATACAATTTCGCCAAATCCGCCCAACCAAGATACTGCATTAACGGACTCCACACCACCACCGTCACTGCGCCGCAAAGCATGCCCCACAGAGCAGCTGATGAGGTGATATTGCGGTTAAACAGCGATAAAATTACCACTGGCCCGAATGCGGCGCCGAACCCTGCCCAGGCATAAGACACCAGCTTCATCACACCGGAAGAGGGATCTTGGGCGATAAGAATCGCAACGGCGGAAATCACCAAGACCATAAAGCGCCCGACCCAGACCAGCTCATGGCTGGAAGCGGTTTTGCGCAGAAAACCTTTATAGAAATCTTCCGTTACCGCAGCGGAACACATCAGTAATTGTGCGGATAAGGTACTCATCACCGCCGCCAAAATAGCAGACAGCACAATGCCGACAATCCAAGGATTAAACATTAAACGGGATAATTCAATAAACACTGATTCGGCATTATCTAACGGGATTTGATTGGCACTAAAATAGGCCAAACCGAAATAACCGACCGCCACCGCACCGCCAAGACATAAAAACATCCAAGTAATCCCAATTTTGCGCGCATTTTGTAACGATTGCACCGAATCTGCCGCCATGAAACGGGCTAGAATATGCGGCTGTCCGAAATAGCCCAAACCCCAAGCCAGCGCTGAGATCACGCCGATGCCGGACACATTGTGCAGCCAGTTGGCGTATGGAATACCGGTCATTTCCGATTTTGCGGTTAATGCCAAATTGATGTCTTCCCAGGTTAGATGCAGCAGCACCATCACCGGCGCCAGCAAGAGAGCAAAAATCATTAGCGTGGCTTGAATGGTATCGCTCCAAGAGACCGCCAGATAGCCACCGATAAAGGTGTAGGTGATGGTTGCCAACGCGCCCAGCCAAAGTGCGGTCGAATAATCCAGCCCCAGCAGACTTTGAAATAATTTTGCACCGGCAACGACACCGGAAGCGCAATAGATAGTGAAGAAAAACAGAATAATCGAAGAGGAGATGATTTTCAGTGCTTTCTTTTGTTGTGGAAAACGCTGGGCAAAAAATTCCGGTAAAGTGAGCGCATTTTTATATTTTTCGGTGAAAATCCGCAAGCGGGCTGCCACCACCCGATAATTAAAATAAGCACCGATGGTCAAACCGACGGCGATCCAAGCCTCCGATAGTCCGGATAAAAAGATCGCCCCAGGTAAGCCCATCAGCAGCCAACCGGACATATCGGAAGCGCCGGCGGACATTGCTGTGACGAAACTGCCCATTTTGCGTCCGCCTAAAATGTAGTCGTCAAAATTTTGGGTAGAGCGGTAAGCATAAACGCCTATCCCCAAAATAATCAGCAGATATAACCCGAACGTAATATAAATTTGATAGTTTTGCATGGTTCTTCCTATAGGGGCTGTTGATATAAGATTATTGTTCTTGTGTTGCCATTAAAGAGGCATTTCCACCGGCTGCGGTGGTGTTTTCACTGCGCGAAAATTCATCGTAAAGCGGCATAATATCCTGTGTTTGTTGCCAATCATAACATTTAAAAATCGCATCACGGCTTTGCTGTAAAGCCAAGCGGTCTGCGGCGCTCAACGGCGCTAAAAACACGCCTTTTTGACAAGCTTGCCACTGCGTGGCAATTCGCACGCCGCTTGCTTGCGTTTGCGCCAACGGATGTGACGGCTCGACCACAATCGAGAACCCGTGCGCCCGTAGCCTCTCTGCCGCCTGTTGCGCTGCTTGAGTATCACCGTTTAAAATCGCCACCTCGCCGCTAAAATACGCCAGCGTATTTTCTTCGCCGGTAATACTGTCGAGTTGCGGTTTTGCATGAGGCAAGGTTTTTTCATCACCGAAGCGGCTGTAGTAATCGGTTGTGCGGGTCAGGCGCTGCAAGTAAAATTCGCCGCCGGCTTTCGGGCCGGTGCCGGACAAGCCGTGTCCACCGAACGGCTGCACGCCAACCACTGCACCGACAATGTTACGGTTTACATAAAAATTACCGCACTTGAGATGACTTTCGACAAAATCAATCTGCTTGCGGATCCGGCTGTGGCAACCGCCGGTCAACGCATATCCTTTTGCATTCACCGCCTGCAACTGCTGCGCCAACTGTTCCTTGCGGTAAGGCACGATATGTAAAATCGGTCCGAACACTTCCCGTTGCAACTGCTGCAAATTATCCAGCAGGTAAATCGCCGGTGCGACATAGTGACCTTGTGCCTGCGTTTCGATTTTGTCCGCACTTTCCAATTCGATATAACGGCGTGCAAGCCCACGCATTTTAGCTTTGTGTGCCAACAGATTTTGCTTGGCTTCCTCATCGATCACCGGTCCGATATCGGTCGCCAGCAGGGCAGGATTGCCCAGTGTCAATTCTTGCAACGCCTGCGCCAACATAGTATAGAGTTTATCCGCCACTTCTTGCTGCAACAATAGCACGCGCAATGCGGAACAACGCTGTCCGGCAGAGTCGAAAGCCGAACTCAGCACGTCCGCCACCACTTGCTCCGATAACGCCGACGAGTCCACCACTAACACATTTTGTCCGCCGGTTTCGGCGATTAGCACCGGTTCGTTTTCGGCTTGGGCGCACTGCTCAGCAATCAGTTTGGCGACGTCGGTCGAGCCGGTGAATACGATGGCATCAAACGGTAGCTTGACCAACGATGCGCCGACATCGCCTGCACCCAAGATCAACTGCAAGGCGCTGCGTGGTAAACCGGATTGATAGAACAAGTTGACTGCGGCATACGCAATTAAAGACGTTTGCTCCGCCGGTTTGGCGATTACCGCATTACCGGCGGCAAGAGCGGCAGCAATTTGCCCGGTAAAAATTGCCAACGGAAAATTCCACGGCGAAATACAAAGTGCGGTTCCTCTTGCTGGCGCCAGTCTACCGCGTTGCTGCAAATCGTCTAACTGGGCGGCGTAATAACGCAAGAAATCAATGGCTTCACGCAGTTCAGCAATGGCATTCGGCAAGGTTTTACCTGCCTCCAAAACAGCCAGCTTCATCAATAAACCGTGATGTTGCTGATACAAATCCGCCGTTCTGCGCAAAATCTGCGCACGTCGTACCGCACTTTGTGCTTGCCATTCGCTCTGGCGGGCGGCGCTGAAGACCGGTTCGAGCTGATCGCGGGCGAAAAACGCCACCTCGGCAACCACTTGATTCAGATCTGCCGGATTACGCACCGGATGTGGCGTTAAATGGCTAGCTGCATCGTCCACCGCCAATAGCGATCTTGCGTTGGCAATCTGCGCTTGATTAAGTGCCTGCTCCAATTTATCCAATTCTAATTCATTGGTGAGATCAAAACCCGACGAGTTGAGCCGATCGGCAAACAGCGTCGTCGGCGCACGCACCGCCCTGTTTTGCTCTCCTTGCGAAGCGGCGTAATGTTGCCAAGGCGGTGTCATCAATTGTGCTGCCGGTATGCTTTCGTCGACCAATTGGTGCACAAACGAAGAGTTCGCCCCGTTTTCCAGCAAACGGCGCACCAAATACGCCAGTAAGGTTTCGTGCGTACCGACTGGGGCATAAACTCGAACCAGGCGGTTGAAATCTTGCCCGTCGATCAGTTGGTCATATAAGGTTTCGCCCATGCCGTGCAGACATTGAAATTCATACAGTTTATCACGCCCCAATTCGTAAATCGTACACAGTGTTTGTACGTTGTGGGTCGCAAACTGCGGATAAACCACATCTTGCGCCGCCAGCAATTTCTGCGCACAAGCCAAATAGGCAATATCAGTGTGGTTTTTTCGAGTATAAAGCGGAAATCCGTCCAAGCCGTCGGCTTGCGCCCATTTAATTTCACTGTCCCAATACGCCCCTTTTACCAGACGGATCATTAAATACGCCGATTTTTCCCTCGCCAGCGCAATCAGATAATCGATCACATAAGGGCAACGTTTAGAATACGCCTGCACCACAAAACCGATGCCTCGATAGCCTTTCAGCTCCGGTTCATCGAGTAGTTTTTCGACCAAATCCAACGACAACTCCAGCCGGCTTGCCTCCTCGGCATCGATATTCACGCTGATGTTATACTGCTTTGCCAACAGGTATAGTCGTTTCAGTTTGGGATAAAGCTCCGCCATCACCCGATCATATTGTGCACGGCTGTAACGGGGATGAATCGCCGATAGCTTAACCGAAACACTGTTCGCGCGATAAATATCGCTATGTGCTGCTTTGCCGACGGTTTCGATCGCGGTTAAGTAGTCTTGAAAGTAGCGTTCCGCATCCACTTGGGTCAGCGCTGCTTCGCCCAGCATATCGAAAGAAAAACTGTATCCTTTCTCCGTACGTTTTTTGGTGCGGTTTAACGCCTCTTGAATATTAATGCCAGTGACAAACTGCTCCCCCAGCACTTTCATCGCCTGCACCATCGCCAATCTCATCATCGGTGCAGAAAAACGGGCGAAGCTGCGGGTCAAAGCGCTGGACAGCGTCTCCGGATCAAAAGAGCGGCTCAAATTTTTACCAAGTAGCAGCCCGTAGCTGGCGGCATTAATGAAAAAAGAGGAGGATTTGCCGATATGCGCACGCCAATCCCCCTCTTTTAATTTATCGTGAATCAATTCGTCACGGGTTTGATTGTCGGGAATTCGTAGCAAGGCTTCCGCCAAACACATCAATGCAATGCCTTCTTCGTCGCCTAAGGAAAACTCTTTCATCAGCGCATCTACGCCGTACTCTTTTTTCTTGATATTACGCACACGATTAATCAAATCAATACCGTTTTGCGTGATCCGCGCTTGCTGTTCGGTACTAAAAATTAAGGTTTTTTGTAATGCATCGACGGCGTCTTTTTCATTAATTCGATAGTGTTTACTGATATTTTGACGTGACGGGGGGTAATGTTTAGCGAGATGAAATTGCATGGTAGCGCCTCTTTGTTAAATAATTATTAAAAATTAGCAAAAAAAACGTTACTCGCAAATCTCATTATCATTGTTTTGTGAAACTAATCACTGTTTTCTTCATTATTAGGGGCTGTTGAGATCTGAATTAAAAAACATGTGATATAGCTATCTTCGTCCTTACCAAGCTTGGCAGCACGTATTGAAAAGCTGAGCGCTGTTTTAAAGCGTGCTGCTGAGTAAGTTGGAAGCTTAAAATGACGAACCCGGTTGCTGCAAAAACGCCTGCTCTTGCGCACTGCTTTCTCTGTTTAAAACGAAATTGCGGTGGGGAAAACGTCCGAAGCGATCGATTATTACCTTATGCTGCTCGGCAAAATCCAATACCAGCGGATTATTCAGCGCTGCAAACAGTGGCATCCCTTCCGCCTGCACAGTTCTAGATTCACTGTGCATATAGGGCAGCAGTAAAAATTGGCGTTGTTGCAGATTTAACTCGGCATAAGCCGCCAATTGCACGCTTTCCCGTGCCAATTGCAACGCTCGCTCATCTTGCGCAAAGGCAAGTGGGCTATCGCGATGCAAATTACGCGAAAATTGATCCAGCACGATGATTTCCGCTAAACGTCCATAAATGGAGTCACGCCAGATCAAACATTGATTATTGACCACTGCTTGCCATAATTCACTAAACTTGCGCCTGATTTGCTGATCAAATTCCTCACTTTTCACAAACCAATACGGCTGGTTTTTTTGATCAAACCAGAAATCTAAGACCTGTTGTATTTGTTGTGCCATGATGTTTACTCCTGTATTTATCGGTTCCCTATTGTAGCAACCGCACTTTGTAGCCTTTTGCTGCAAATTCGGCGCTAATTCGCTGCAAATCATCGAGATTATCGTCATAAAACACTAGGGCTGTTGATCTTTGCTGATCCCCTTATCGGCGGCAAATGCCTCAAATCGATCAGCCGAAATATTGTCCAACCAAGTGGTGCTGAATTGGATTGCGCCTTTGATGTACCCACCACGAATCGCATTTGCACTTTTGAAGCCGTTATACAGACTGTCGTGGCGGCTGTCGATAATCACATACTCAGGATTATCCAGATTTTTTAGCAGCTCAGCGGTGTCAATCGTTATTCCTATTTCAAAAAGTGTCTATAGATCAAATGATAAACAAAGATCAAAAAAGATCAACAGCCCCTAAGAATCGTTATTATTTTTTCAGCACAAGTTACAAACTTGCACTATCAGTAGTATTATATTACCGAACAGATGATTGAAAATAGAGCCAACAGGTAATTTACTCTCAACTTCACAAAGGAGATAGCATGCTATTACACCCCCCATAGCAATTTGTACGTCTGTGCGCCACACTGATGACCGCACTTACCCTGTTATTTGCCGCCCTGCCTGCAGCAGCCGCCACACCAGAGGAAATCACAGAGCAAGGCCTTTCCGCCCAGAGAAATGGCGACTACGACCTCGCCAAATTCTATTACGAACAAGCCGCTGAACAAGGATATGACGAGGCACAAAACAATCTCGGGTACATGTACCAACAAGGACTAGGGGGCAAAACAGACTACGCGCGCGCCAAATTCTATTACGAACAGGCCGCCGCACAAGGAAATGCCAACGCACAAAACTATCTCGGGTTCATCTATGAAAATGGACTAGGGGTCAAAACAGACTACGCCCGTGCCAAATCTTATTATGAACAGGCCGCAGCGCAAGGATTTGCCGTTGCGAAATACAATCTCGGGGTCGTATATTTCCAAAAACTAGGAGACTACGCCCGCGCTAAATCCTATTTCGAGCAAGCCGTCGCGCAAGGAGTTGCCGAGGCACAAGACAATCTCGCAATCATGTACTACCAAGGACTCGGTGTGAAACAAGACTACGCCCGCGCTAAATCCTATTTCGAGCAAGCCGCCGCCCAGGGCGATGAGGAGGCTGCCGAAGTATTGCGCGAGTATTTCTAAGGGTTTTAGGGTCTGTTGATCTTTGTTTATATTTTAAACACAATCCGCAGGACTATGACTATTTTTCGCCACTACTTTTTGCTACTACAGCGGCGTTAAAAGTCGTTCGTTTAGAATCACTAAACCTCACAATTTTTGCCTTATTTATTTGCAAAAAGAGTGGCGAAAAATAGTCTATAGCT
>NZ_VDHF01000131.1:0-7203 GCF_006228025.1 Testudinibacter crocodili | reverse complement strand
TACCGCTGGATTTTGAACGCAATAAACAGATTCATAATTGTTGGGTGATCACTTTTAATTAAAACTTATTAAAGAGGCATTTTATGAAAAAATTATTAATTTTAGGTCTTACTATTTTTTTAGCTGCCTGTTCATCAGTTGCTCCGCCAGAGGAAAAAGTTGTGGACTATAATCCATTAAAAGAAGCTAGAGTCAGATTATATGGGCAGAATAATTATTTCACTTGGCTAGTCGGTGAAAATGTAAAAATTCGAACAGGTGGTATAGGTAATGCCCCAATATTAAAGGAAATATTTACACCATTAAGAAGTAGCAGTATTGGCATGCCAAAAACTGAATTGATAAAAGAATTAGGAAAAAAACGTTCCAGTATCTATGCGGAATTGTACTATCAGGAGCATGTTGTTCCAGCTGGAGTTCCTTACGAAATCTCAACTTCATTTAGAGATGGTGGAATGTCAAATATTCAAGCTTACTGTAGTGTAGATATTCATTTCACACCGAAAGCAGGAAAAGATTATGAAGTACCAGCTTATATTAATGGACGACATTGTATTTTAGGCGTAAATGAAATTGTAGAGGTAAATGGAGAATTTATTTCTATACCAAATAAGTAAGATAACTATTATAAATACAAAAGGAGAAAACATGAAGCATAGAATTTACGCCCATCGCGGGGTGTCGGGGCTGGCACCGGAAAATACGCTGGCGGCGATTAAATTATGCAAAGAATATAATATTACCTGGTTTGAGTGCGATATTGATGTGATCGCAGACGGCACGGTGATTTTAACCCACGATTCCACGTTGGATCGTTGCACCAATCGCAGCGGCAGTTATTATGATTTAACGCAGGCAGATTTAGCTGGAATTGATGCCGGTTCATGGTTTGGCGAAGATTTTCAAGGCGAGCCGTTGCCGACATTGCCGCAGGTGGTGCAATGGATGAATACCTATCAATTGAACGCCAATATCGAGATCAAAAGCTGCGAAGCCGGCAGAGCAATGGCGTTAAAATTATTGGATGGTTTGCAACAGGCGCTGACCGCACTTGAGCCGGAACGGGAAGTGATTATTTCCAGCTTTAACCCTCTGCTGCTAGCCGAGTTGAAAAAGCGCTGCCCGCAGCTTGCGGTAGCGTGTTTGTATGAAAGTTATGATTGTCTGGACGATGCTCTCACGGTGCTAGAATGGGTCGGCGCAGAATATATTCATTTATCACAAGATGGTTTAACCCGTGAAACCGTCGCCCGTTTCAACAACGCCGGTTATAAAGTGGCGGTTTATACCGTCAACAGCACCATGCGTGCCAATGAATTGTTTAACTGGGGCGTATTCGGCGTGTTTAGCGACGTGCCGCACTTGCTTGCAGCGCAATCTCGTAAGATGAATACAAATTGAGCTGATAAGGCTAAGTAGGGGCGGATTAGATATCCGCCCGTTTGCGAAGTGCGGTATAATTATTTAATTAATAAGGAAAAAGTGTAAAGTGCGGTTCGGGCGTAGATCTAATTTGCGCCAGGATAATATACATTTTTGAACTTGATTTGACAGACTGAGGGGCATAGCTCCCATTATAAATTTGAGAGAAAATATGCAACAAAATATCGTCATTACCATCGATGGTCCGAGTGGTGTTGGGAAAGGAACGTTATGCCAAGCGTTAGCGGAAAAATTGGGCTTTGAATTATTAGATTCGGGGGCGATTTATCGGGTGCTGGGGGTGGCGGCGGTGAAAAGTGCGGTCGCATTGGACGATGAAACCGCACTTGCTGCTTTGGCGGCGAAGTTGGACATTCGTTTTGTGCCGGAAAACGGTATGGTTCGCGTATTATTGAACGGCGAAGATGTCAGCAGCGAAATTCGCACCGAAATCGCGGGCAATAATGCCTCCAAAGTCGCGCCGTTTCCGCAAGTGCGGTCGGCGTTGTTACAGCGACAACGGGATTTCAGCACTGAAAAAGGGCTGATCGCCGACGGGCGAGATATGGGCACGGTGGTGTTTCCGCAGGCACAAGTAAAAATCTTTTTGGATGCCAGCTCGGAAGAGCGAGCCAAGCGTCGGTTTAAGCAATTGCAGCAAAAAGGCGTGGCGACGGATTATGATCAAATCTTAACCGAAATTAAAGAACGCGATTTTCGTGACCGAAATCGTGCTGTGGCACCGCTAAAAGCAGCGGATGACGCATTTTTATTGGATTCCAGCGCATTAAGTATTAGCGAAGTGATCGAAAAAGCGTTACAATATGTCGGTTTACGCATTCGACAAGAAGCGTAACGCCTGAATATGGTTTGTTCAAGGATGGATAAACCGTTTGAAACAGCCCCATTTGGAAGGAATTCGAATGGACGTTATTAATTTATTTGAAGATTAAATATGACTGAATCTTTTGCTCAATTATTTGAAGAATCCCTAAAAGAACTTGAAACCCGTCAAGGTTCTATCGTTAACGGTACTGTTGTTGCTATCCAAAAAGGTTTTGTATTGGTTGACGCAGGTTTAAAATCTGAATCCGCAATTCCTGTTGAAGAGTTCTTAAATGCCCAGGGCGAGCTAGACGTTAAAGTCGGCGATGCCGTTAAAGTTGCCCTTGATGCCGTTGAAGACGGCTTCGGTGAAACCAAACTCTCTCGTGAGAAAGCGGTTCGCCACGAATCTTGGATTGAACTGGAAAAAGCATACGAAGAACAAGCTACTGTTATCGGTTTAATCAACGGTAAAGTAAAAGGCGGCTTCACAGTTGAGTTAAACGGTGTGCGTGCGTTCTTACCAGGTTCATTGGTAGATACTCGTCCAATCCGTGATACCTTACATTTGGAAGGTAAAGAGTTAGAATTCAAAGTAATCAAACTGGATCAAAAACGCAACAACGTTGTCGTTTCCCGTCGTGCAGTTATTGAAACCGAAAACAGCCAAGAACGTGAACAACTGTTAGAAAACCTGCAAGAAGATGCAGTGGTTAAAGGTATCGTTAAGAACCTGACTGACTACGGTGCGTTTGTGGATTTAGGCGGCGTGGACGGTTTGTTACACATCACTGATATGGCTTGGAAACGTGTTAAACACCCAAGCGAAATCGTGAACGTGGGTGACGAAATCACCGTTAAAGTATTGAAATTCGACCGTGATCGCACGCGCGTATCTTTAGGCTTAAAACAATTAGGTCAAGATCCTTGGGTTGCTATCGCTGAAAATCATCCGGTCAACAGCAAATTAAGCGGTAAAGTAACTAACTTGACTGACTACGGCTGCTTCGTTGAAATTTTAGACGGTGTTGAAGGTTTGGTTCACGTTTCCGAAATGGATTGGACCAACAAAAACATCCACCCATCTAAAGTGGTTAGCGTCGGTGATGAAGTTGAAGTGATGGTGTTGGAAATCGACGAAGAACGTCGTCGTATTTCTTTAGGTTTGAAACAATGTAAAGCTAATCCATGGCAACAATTCGACGAGACACACAAAAAGGGTGATCGCGTTGAAGGCAAAATCAAATCTATCACTGATTTCGGTATCTTCATCGGTTTAGAAGGCGGTATCGACGGTTTGGTTCACTTGTCTGACATTTCTTGGAATGTTGCCGGTGAAGAAGCAGTTCGTAGCTACAAAAAAGGTGACGAAGTTGCCGCCGTTGTGCTTCAAGTTGATGCTATCAAAGAGCGTATTTCTTTAGGTATCAAACAATTGGAAGAAGATCCGTTCAACAACTTTGTTGCGGCTACTAAAAAAGGCGCGATTGTAAGCGGTAAAGCGGTTGAAGTTGACGCTAAAGGTGTTAAAGTAGAACTGGAAGGCGGTGCGGAAGGTTATGTTCGTGCAGCTGACTTGGCTCGTGAGCGCATTGAAGATGCTACGACTGTAGTGAGTGTCGGCGATGTGGTTGAAGCGAAATACACCGGTGTTGATCGTAAATCCCGTACCGTGCATTTGTCAGTACGTGCGAAAGACGAAGCAGAAGATAGCGCAGCAGTTGCCAACGTGAACAAGCAAGAAGAAGCAATTCCAAATGCAATGGCTGAAGCCTTCAAAGCGGCTTCCAAAGGCGAATAATTAATTGAACTTCACATGCGGATGCTAAGTGCGGTATCCGCTCAAAATGAGGAGACACTATGACTAAATCAGAGCTTATCGAAAGTTTGATTCAACAAAATCATACGATTCCGGTAAAAAGCGTAGAAAGTGCGGTTAAAAGTATCCTTGAGTCGATGTCGCAGACCCTGGAAAATGGGGATCGGATTGAGATTCGTGGATTCGGCAGTTTCTCACTACATTACCGTCAGCCGCGAATCGGGCGCAACCCGAAAACCGGTGACAAAGTCGATTTGGATGCAAAATATGTTCCTCATTTCAAGGCGGGTAAAGAGCTTAGAGAACGTGTGAACGAATCCAATTAAATTTGACTGAAAACGGCGCATTAAGTGCCGTTTTTTATTGCCCGTAACGTGGTAAAACACCACTTTTTTCGTTATTAGTAATAAATCGCTGATTAATACCGAATTTATCTATATGCCCAGGGTGATTTTTGGCATAATAGGCAGTATTCGTTGTGAAACTCAGGAGAATAAAATGATTAAATACATTTTAGGCTTGGTTATCGTGCTGGCGATTGTGATTGTTGCGATTACTATCGGTGCTGATAATGATCAGGTGATTAGCTTTAATTATATTATTGCCAAAAGCGAATTGCAGTTATCCTCGCTGGCAGCGATTTTGTTTGGTTTGGGCTTGTTATTAGGTTGGACCATCTGTGCCTTTTTTGTACTGCGCTTGAAAGTCAAAAATTTTCGTTTGACTCGCCAAATCAATCGTCAAACTCAGCAGATCACTGAATTGACCGCCAGCCGTGATAAAACAGTGTAATTTCCATGCTTGAATTACTGTTTCTGTTATTGCCCGTCGCCGCGCTTTACGGTTGGTATATGGGCTATCGTAATGCCAAAAAAGGGCAGGACGATGTCAGCAATAAATTATCCCGAGATTATGTCACTGGGGTAAATTTTTTGTTGTCTAATCAGCAGGAAAAAGCGGTCGATCTGTTTTTGGACATGCTGCAAAAACAGGAAAACGAAAACGATATTCACAGTGATTCCCAATTTGAAGCCTCGCTGACGCTGGGCAATCTGTTTCGTTCACGCGGCGAGGTCGATCGCGCGATTCGTATCCACCAAAATTTGGTGGATGATCCGAATTTCAGTTTTGACCAAAAATTGCTTGCCAAACAACAACTGGCTTTTGATTACCGCAAAGTTGGCTTTTTTGATCGTGCCGAAAATATTTATATCAGTTTGGTTGATGAACCGGAATTTGCTGACAATGCCTTGGAAGAGTTGGCAAAAATCTATCAAAAAACCAAAGAGTGGAAAAAAGCGGTTGATGTCACTGAAAAGCGGCAAAAAGCGTTTCCTCAATCTAATAATATCGAACTGGCACACTATTATTGTGAGTACATCGAGGCTGAAGAATTAAGCGTTAAAGAGCAAAAAGTATTGCTAATGCGGGCGCTGGAGGTGTCGCCGACCTGTGTCAGGGCATCGATTGAATTGGCTTACCTGTATATGCGAGAGCAGGATTTTCAGACGGCGATCGCACATTTTCAAGCAGTGCTGCAACAAAATTCCGCATTTATCGTTGAAGTGCTACCGCACTTGAAGTGGTGTTACCAGCAGCTGCAAGATCCAAATAACTATGAGCTTTTTCTGATTAAAGCCAAGCAGCAGCATAATAGTGGTGCAGTTGAATTAGCACTGGCGGAATTGACCGATAAAAACAGTGGCGCCGCAGCGGCACAAGCCGGTCTTTATCAGCAGCTGAACCATATTCCGAGTATGGATATTTTCAACCGCTTGATCCAATATGATATTGAACAGGCTGAGGATGGACGTGCTAAAGAGAGCTTGATACGCCTGCAACAATTGGTCGAAAATAAAATCGGGCAAAGTTTTGCCTACCGTTGTTCACATTGCGGCTATCGTAGCCATCGTTTAGTTTGGAACTGCCCGTCGTGCAATAAGTGGGAAACCATTAAGCCAGTGGATGGGCAATATCAATAATTTTTTATATAAAGTGCGGTAAGTCGCCTAAAACAGTGCATTATTTATCTCTTCAACATCCATTAACAGGAGAAACAACATGAATAGTCGAGTTATCGTCGCCTTGGATTATGAAACAGAACGCCAAGCGTTATCATTGGTAGATCAGCTGGATCCTAGCCTATGCCGGGTCAAAGTCGGCAAAGAGATGTTTACCACCTTAGGAACTGACTTCGTTAAGCAATTGCACCAGCGTGGATTTGATGTGTTTCTGGATCTGAAATTCCATGATATTCCAAATACTGTAGCAAGAGCGGTGCGCTCGGCGGCGGATTTAGGTGTGTGGATGGTGGATGTGCATGCCAGCGGCGGTTTACGCATGATGGAAACCGCCAAGAAAATTTTAGAACCCTACGGTAAAGATGCGCCAATTTTGATTTCGGTCACGGTGTTGACCAGCATGGAAGATGTTGATTTACTGCAAATTGGTTTGAACGCCTCACCGATGGAACAGGTGATTCGCTTAGCACGTTTGAGTCAGCGTGCCGGATTAGATGGTGTAGTTTGCTCGCCACAAGAAGTGGAAATTCTGCGTGCCAACTGCGGCAACGAGTTTAAACTGATTACCCCAGGTATCCGCCCGGAAGGCGCTGAATTTGGTGACCAACGCCGAGTGATGAGCCCGAAAGAGGCGATTGATGCCGGTGCAGATTATCTGGTCGTCGGTCGCCCGATTACGTTGTCGGAAGATCCGGTTGCGGTGTTGAAAAGCATCAATGCCGCTATCGCTTAAGGACCGCACTTTATATGTCTAATCCTTTAGTTTATTCTACCGAAAGCGGACGTATCAAACCGACAGAAGCACCAGAGCAGATCCTCAAGGGGGACGGAATTGTGCGAATTCAACGCCAAGTCAGCGGACGCAAAGGTAAAGGTGTTTCGGTGATCACAGGGTTGGCGCTGCCGGCGGCGGAATTGGCAAAAATTGCGTCTGAACTGAAAAAACGCTGTGGCTGTGGTGGTTCGGTGAAAAACGGTACGATTGAAATTCAGGGCGAAAATCGTGAGCTGTTAAAACAATTATTACAGCAAAAGGGCTACCAGGTAAAACTCGCAGGTGGTTGATCGATTTTCGGTTTATATGAATAACAAAAAAGTAGGTATAGTAGACAAAAT
>NZ_VDHF01000130.1:0-1228 GCF_006228025.1 Testudinibacter crocodili | reverse complement strand
AATTATGGGGTAATGCATTGTGGTCTCCGTCTTACTTTGCAGGAAGTTGTGGTGCGCCGATTTCAATTATTCGCCAATATATCGAGCAACAACAAACACCTGATTAGTTAGCGTTAAAACGGCTTTGCCGTTTGTACCTTACATCTCCGCCCTAAAGGGCGAAGTTTTACGGTACATTTGATAAAAAACGGACTTTAAACAAATGTCCGTTTTCACTTTCTCACTCAAATTAAGATGTTAAACTTTGTTCCAGTGGTACCGGGATAATTTTGGTGGCATGTGAGCCTTTGTCACCGTGAATCGCCTCAAATTGTACTTTTTGACCGGCTTTCAAAGAGCGGTAGCCGTCCATCTCAATCACCGAATAGTGTGCGAAAATATCGTCAGAACTGCCCTCTTCTGCAATAAATCCAAAACCTTTAGCGTTGTTAAACCATTTTACTGTTCCTATCTGCATACCCGGACCTCACCTTGTTTTATTCTGCACCATACCTGTTGTTTATCATTAGTTTGATAAGCAACGCATTGATAATTCTTTAATAAATCGTCAAAATACGCAATCTTTAATCCCTTAAAATTAGCGGGAGATCACAAAATTAATGCAATGTTTTCATTTACTTGATAGATTTTAGCTTGAAAATGGAGTCTACCTTCATTTACAATCGACAAAGTGCGGTCAGCAGCCAAACAAAAACCACATGCTATTTTAAAACGGCATGTGGTTTTAAGGTTGTTATTCCAACACCTAACGGTTATTTAGGCAACGCAGCTTCCATTTGTTTCAAAGCATCAATACCTTGAGTACAGCTCTGCTCTTGCACTTCTTTTGGTAGTGAAGCAAGCTGTGTTTTGCTGGCTTCCAGTTGATCTTTCATGCCAGCCATTGCTGGATTTTGACCGCTCTTGGCAACAAATTGATCAATTTGCTCGAAATACTTAGTACATGATTCAGAAAGATCTGCAGCTTGTGCCCCCACTGCAAAAAGTGAAACACCGACTGCTAAAAAAATTTTTTTCATAATCTCTAACCTTATATCTAGGGTGTGATATAGGTCAACCTTTGTAAGATTGCCCCTGAATATTATTACCAAAGTAATAATGTTTTATTATACCACAAGTTTTGTTTTGTTTTGTTTTGTTTTGTTTTGTTTTGTTTTGTAAAGATGTGCTTTTTTCTCGCGTTTGGCTAGGGCTGTTGACCTTTGGTGTTTATAAATCAAGCAAAAAG
>NZ_VDHF01000013.1:0-532 GCF_006228025.1 Testudinibacter crocodili | reverse complement strand
TCGTCTTGCACCAAACCGACGCCGCCGTTATTGATATTGTTGATGGTGGTGGTTAACTTAGTAATTTCACCACTGTTTTTATCGGCAATCGCTTTCACCGCATACAACTGTTTACCGCTGACCGCATCAGTTGAGGTGGTTGACACTGCGCCGTCTTTCAAGTTGGTGATTTTACTGCCACCGGTGCCCGCCAGTGCCACCGTGTCTTTAGCGGTATTGTATTTCACATTCAGGGCATCTGCGGCTTGCAGCGCAGTAATGTTGGTTTTATTAGTATTGGCAGTACTGTTGGCAGTATTGGCGGTGTTTTGTGCTGCCGTTGCCGTAGTCTGTGCGGCGGTGGCGGCGGTTCTTGCGCCATCTGCGGTGGTCTTAGCAGTATTGGCAATGGTTTGCACCCCAAACAGTTGCTTACCGTTAACCGCCTCGGTTGAAGTCGCCGAAACCGTGCCGTCTTTCAGGTTGGTGATTTTAGTACCGCCGGTGCCGGTCAGTGCCACCGTATCTTTGGCAGCATTGTATTTCACATTCA
>NZ_VDHF01000129.1:0-11650 GCF_006228025.1 Testudinibacter crocodili | reverse complement strand
TTTTGTCTACTATGCCTACTTGAATCCATTCATGACTATTTGCAAGCAAAAACAATACCAATCGATATTTTAAAGGTGTTTGAATAACAACCATAAAAAAAACCCGATTGTCATCTCAATATGAGCAACAATCGGGTTTTTCGTTGAATAATCGGCTTATTCAGGAATAACGTTTACAATCAATGAAGTGAAAACTTCACCATGTAATTGGAAACGAACTTCGTGTTCGCCAGTGGTACGCAATGGACCTTCTGACAGACGAACTTCACTTTTCTCAACCTTAACACCGGCAGCCGTGATCGCATCAGCGATGTCACGAGTACCGATAGAACCGAATAAACGACCTTCATCACCGGCTTTGGAAGCGATAGTTACGCTAGTCAAGGCTGCGATGCTCTCTGCACGCGCTTGCGCCTCGGCTAACTCTTTAGCAACTTTAGCTTCTAACTCAGCACGACGAGTTTCGAAATGTTCAACGTTAGCTTTGGTTGCCATAACTGCTTTCCCTTGTGGGATCAGGAAGTTACGCGCAAAACCTGCTTTAACATTCACTTGGTCACCAACGTTACCCAAATGAACAATTTTATCTAAAAGAATAATTTGCATTACCGTATCCTCTCTTGATTACTGATGGTTGTCAGTGTACGGTAACAACGCTAAATAGCGAGCGCGTTTGATTGCGCGTGCCAGTTGACGTTGGTACTTCGCACGAGTACCGGTAATACGGCTTGGAACAATTTTGCCGCTCTCTGTAATGTAGTTCTTCAACGTGGCGATATCTTTGTAATCGATTTCAACTACGTTTTCCGCTGTGAAACGGCAGAACTTACGACGACGGAAATAACGTGCCATAGGGCGAGTCTCCTAATCTATAAATTCGATTTGCTCGGCGTGTAAAACTAACTGACTGAGTCCGTTATTGCTTTTATGCGTGGTGATAAAACCGACGATTAAAAGTTTACTACCGACCGTAATGCTTTGAGTTTGTTTAATTAATTGTTGTCCACTCAGTGATACCGCTATTTTACACCACGCTTGCCGCACTAAACCGGCTTCGGTCTGCTGCGAGCGATGTTCGAAAACAAAGCGACAATGTTCAATACCACTCGGACTGCTACTTCGTTTGGGATGAGAGGCGACAAAGCCCGTCAGCGACAAACGATTGTCAATCGTTAAATTACTCTTCGGCATCCTCATAATCGTTGTTGTCAACTTCGGCTGAAGCACGACGATCGTCTTTTGCTTTAACCATTGGGGACGCTTCTGTTACGGCGTGCTTAGTACGCATAATAGCGTTACGCAGAACGGCGTCGTTGTAACGGAAAGTTGTTTCTAGCTCGTCGATTACTTCTTGCGGTGCTTCTACATTCATTAACACATAATGTGCTTTATGTAGTTTGTTGATTGGATAAGCCAACTGACGGCGACCCCAATCTTCTAGGCGATGAACTTGTCCACCTGCTTCTTTAACAGAACCAGTATAGCGCTCGATCATGCCCGGTACTTGTTCGCTTTGGTCCGGATGAACCATAAAAACGATTTCGTAGTGACGCATTGCTGCTGCTCCTTACGGGTTAATCAGCCTCCGACGATAGACCAGTCACCAGTCTGCGGAAGCAAGGAACGAAAATGGAATGTGACTGTTAAGGCGCAAGATTATACCCAGATTAACCACACCACACAAGCGAAATTCGGATTATTTTTAAACAGCCACCAAAAAACAAAAGTGCGGTTTTCATTAATTGAAAACCGCACTTTGGTATTCAGATTTACAAGCAAGAATCCGATCAGATTTTCTTAAAAATCAACGACCCATTTGTACCACCAAAGCCGAACGAATTGCATAACGCATACTCCATTTCAACTTTGCGAGCAGTATTTGGCACCAGATCCAGCGTAACATTCGGATCTTGATTATCCAAATTGATGGTTGGCGGCACGATTTGATCTTGCAGCGCCAATACCGTGAAAATCGATTCTACCGAACCCGCGGCACCCAGTAAGTGCCCAGTCATCGATTTGGTTGAGCTGACTAGAATCTGATCTTTATTGGCAGCGAAAACTGAACTGATTGCGGTTGCTTCAGCAATATCACCTGCCGGCGTTGAAGTGCCGTGTGCATTGACATAACCAATTTGCTGTGGCTCAATCGCGGCATCGCGTAGCGCATTTTTCATCGCCAGTGCAGCACCTGCACCATCTGCCGGTGGAGAGGTCATATGATAACCATCACCACTCATACCAAAGCCGACCAACTCCGCATATATTTTAGCACCGCGCGCTTTGGCATGTTCGTATTCTTCCAACACCATAATGCCTGCGCCATCGCCCAGCACAAAACCATCACGCTCGATGTCCCAAGGACGGCTTGCCGCTTGTGGATTGTCATTACGCGTGGAAAGCGCCCGCGCTGCGCCAAAACCAGCAATACCTAACGATGTGCTGGCTTTTTCTGCCCCTCCGGCAATCATCACATCGGCATCGCCATAGCTGATCATGCGGAAAGCGTGACCAATATTATGCACACCCGTGGTACAAGCGGTTGCAATTGTAATATTCGGTCCGTGCAATTTATAATTAATCGACAGATGTCCGGCAATCATATTCACAATAGTTGACGGCACAAAAAACGGGCTGACTTTGCGTGGTCCACCGTTGACAAGTGCGGTATGATTTTCCTCAATCAAACCAAGACCACCAATGCCGGATCCAATTGCCACGCCGATACGCGGTGAATTCTGTTCTGTCACTTGCAAACCGGCATCTTCAATAGCTTGCATTCCGGCTGCAATACCGTATTGGATAAATAAATCCATTTTTTTGGCATCTTTGCGTGAAATATACGCTTCCGCATTAAAATCTTTGACCTGACCGGCAAATTTTGTAGTGTGGTGGGTGGTATCAAAATTTTCAATCAGATTGATACCGCTCTTTCCTGCGAGAAGGTTTTGCCAGGTTGAGTTGACATCATTACCAAGCGGTGACAGCATTCCCAAGCCTGTAACAACAACACGACGTTTTGACATGAATATACTCCGAACGGGAGGTTGAAAATGGTACTTTTAATCGTAGATTAATTTTTAACCGTAGATAAAATTTAGGCGGTCTGATAACCGCCTAAATCCAGAAGATTATTGATTATTTTGAACGTAATCAATTGCAGACTGAACAGTTGTGATTTTCTCAGCTTCTTCATCAGGAATTTCGATATCGAATTCTTCTTCCAAAGCCATTACCAATTCAACTGTATCTAAAGAGTCAGCGCCCAAATCTTCAACAAATGAAGCTTCAGATTTCACTTCGTCTTCTTTAACGCCTAATTGTTCAACAATGATTTTTTTTACGCGTTCTTCAATACTCATTTTTTAAATTTCCTATATTTTAAATTTCGCCACAGCGAGAAGGTGAATATGGTATGGACCGTTTAAACGGCTGCAATTATTTATCCGAGATAGCAATCCACTGAAAAATAACGGCTCAAACGACACATACTATGACAAAATTTGGCTATATTCTTGTTTCTTGGAAAAGTCTATAACCAAGATTGTATACCATCGCAGATTCTAACATTACCGAATAGGCTTGTCATGCTTTTATCTCAATTTGTCTGATTTTGCTTACATAGACAAATCGGGCAGACAGCTCCATACGGATTAACTCATGTAGAGTCCGCCGTTAACATGTAAAGTTGTGCCGGTGATATAACCTGCATCGTCAGATGCCAAAAAAGCAACGGCTTTGGCAATATCTTTTGCCTCGCCCAAACGCCCTGCAGGCACATTTGACAAAATACCTTGTTTTTGCTCGTCAGTTAGCGCATGGGTCATATCGGTCGCAATAAAGCCCGGTGCTACCACATTAACCGTGATACCACGCGAAGCCACTTCCTGCGCCAGTGCTTTAGAAAAACCGATTACCCCGGCTTTAGCCGCGCAATAGTTGCTTTGTCCCGGATTGCCGGAAGAACCGACCACAGAACCGATATTGATAATCCGTCCATAACGTTTTTTCATCATGCTACGCAACATCGCTTTTGACAGGTGGAAAATCGACGTCAGATTAGTCTCAATAATATCGCTCCATTCGTTGTCTTTCATGCGCATCAACAGATTATCACGGGTGATGCCGGCATTATTGACCAGAATATCAATCTCACCAAATTCAGCTTTAATCTGCGCCAATGTCTGCTCAATCGACGCTACATCACTGACGTTTAACACTAGGCCTTTGCCACTCTCACCCAAATAAGCTGAAATAGCTTCCGCTCCGCTTTCACTGGTTGCAGTTCCAATCACGGTGGCGCCTTTCGCAGCCAACTCCTCTGCAATGGCTCTGCCGATACCACGGCTGGCACCGGTTACTAATGCGATTTTACCTTGCATACGCTCTCCTTTTTTTCATTCGTCTGATTAGTCTTGAATAAGCTCTGCCACTGCACTTAACGAGGCATTATCATTGACCGCATGGGCATCCAGCTCTTTGTTGATGCGCTTAGTCAGACCGGTTAATACTTTATTTGGTCCGATTTCAAACAGTATTTTCACCCCGGCAGTTGCCATTTTTTCCACACTCTCAGTCCAACGAACCGGATTATAAAGCTGGCGCACCAATGCACTGCGAATCTCGTCTGCAGCTTTTTCCTGTTTCACATCCACATTATTGATCACGGCTACTGTCGGTTGCTTAAAAGTCACCGATTCCAAGGCGACCGCTAACTGATCGGCTGCCGGTTTCATCAACGCACAATGTGACGGCACACTGACCGCCAGCGGCAATGCCCGTTTGGCACCGGCTTCTTTACAGCGTGCCGCAGCTCGCTCAACCGCACTTTTATTCCCAGCAATCACTACTTGACCCGGCGAATTGAAATTCACCGCTGCCACCACTTCATCTTCAGCAGCTTGCTGACAGGCATCAATAATAGCTTGATTGTCTAAACCGATAATCGCATACATAGCGCCGGTTCCAGCCGGAACCGCTTTTTGCATTAAGCGACCACGCAGTTCGACCAATTTCACCGCTTCTTCAAAATCCAAAACGCCAGCACAGACCAAGGCAGAAAATTCGCCCAAGCTATGTCCTGCCATCACCTCTGGTTTTAATGCCGGATACTGTTGCTGCCATACACGATAAATGGCAACGGAAGCCGTCAACAGTGCTGGCTGGGTGCGCCAAGTTTGATTCAGTTCTTCTGCTTCACCATTTTGCACCAAACTCCATAAATCATAGCCGAGTGCATCGGAAGCCTGTTTAAACGTCTGTTCCACGATCGGGAAGCAGGTAGCCAAATCGGCTAACATACCAATAGCTTGCGAACCTTGTCCTGGGAAAACCATAGCAAATTTTTTCATATTAAATCCTCTGTTTGCCACTGCTATTTATTACTACTGTTTGTTATTACTGTTCACTACAGATAGTGCATATTCAGCGGAATATTGACTTAAAAACGGGCTAATACCGAGCCCCAGGTCAAGCCACCACCAAACGCTTCCATCAAAATCAGTTGTCCGCGCTGAATCCGACCGTCACGCACCGCTTCATCCAGTGCGCTAGGGATACTGCCGGCGGAAGTGTTGCCATGGCGATCGAGCGTCACCACTACTTGCGACATATCCATCTCTAATTTTTTGGCGGTCGCACTGATAATGCGTAAATTGGCTTGGTGTGGCACCAGCCAATCGATGTCTTTTTTATCCAACTTATTGGCAGCTAAGGTTTCTTCCACCACATTTGCCAATTGACGCACAGCAATTTTAAAGGTTTCGTTGCCCTGCATGGTTAGGTATGCCGGTGAAGCTTCATCACGGCTGCGTTTGGCATTTTCCAGTACCAACACTTCACCTTGGGTCGGATCAGAGTGCAAATGGCTGGAAAGAATACCTGGTTCTTCACTGGCCTCCAGAATCACTGCGCCTGCGCCATCCCCAAACAAAATTACAGTGCCGCGATCTTGTTCGTCCAAACTGCGGGAAAACAGATCCGCACCGATTACTAACGCTTTTTTCACCTGTCCGGTGCGGATAAATTGATCGGCTACACTCAGCGCATACACAAAACCGGAACACGCCGCCGCAATATCAAAAGCAATCGCATCTTCAATACCCAGTGCTTTTTGGATCAAACAAGCGGAACTTGGAAAAGCGTGTGAAGAGCTGGTAGTGGCAACCAACACCAAATCAATCTCATTGACATCGAGGTTTGCTGCCATCGCCAAACATTGTTTGGCTGCTTCAGTTCCCATTGTCGCCACAGTTTCATCAGCGCGGGCAATACGTCGTTGTTTGATACCGGTGCGTACGCTAATCCACTCATCAGACGTATCGACCATTTTCTCTAAGTCGGCATTGGTTCTAATCTGTTCCGGTAAGTAACTGCCGGTAGCTAAAATTTTACTAAACATAATCATCTCATTATGTGTGAATCATCAACGATGAATTTTCAACAAAGTGCGGTTCGATAACGATACCGGCTTAATTTTTTTCCAAGCCGGTCAAAATTTTATTCGGCATTTCTGACCGCACTTGCCACGCCGCTTGCTGTATTGCATACAGAAAAGCAGCTTGATTGGCACTGCCGTGGCTTTTAACCACCACAGAAGTCAATCCCAGTAGAGAAGCGCCATTATATTGATCGGGATTAAACTGTTTCAATTGAACAAAATATTTTTTTAAGGCATATTTGCCGATACGGATAAGCAGTTTTTTAATCAACGATGGCGGCTGTTTTTTGTTGCCTTTCAACAGACTAAAAATATTTTTCGCCGTACCTTCCAGCGTTTTCAAGGCGATATTTCCGGCAAACCCGTCACAGACAATCACATCGGCATATCCATTCAGCAAATAATTGCCTTCAATGTAGCCAATATAGTTCAAATTGGTTTGCTGCTGCAACAGCTGACTGGCGTCTCGGATGTTTTTCAGCCCTTTTAACTCTTCAATACCGATATTCAACAGCGCCACTCGCGGATAGACCAAACCAAAGTTATTTTCGGCAAAAATCGCCCCCATTTGGGCAAACTGCACCAACGTCTCCGCAGAGCAATCGATATTCGCCCCCAAATCCAGCATAACGCTCTGTTTGCCGTCTATGGTTGGAATATTGGACACCAATGCTGGGCGTTGAATCCCTGCCAGTGGCTGCAACAACACTTTTGACAGACCCATCAAAACCGCCGTATCACCACCACTGACACAGCCCTGTGCCGCCCCGTCGCGCACTGCTTCAATCGCCAAGCGCATCGAGCTGCCTTTGCTATGGCGCAAAGCATGAGAAAGCCCCTGCTGGTTTTTAACCACACGGTCACAATGCTGCAAATTGATTCGTTGGCGGAGATGGTGGGGAATATTCGCGAGATAGGGGGAAATAGCCTGACTATCGCCAAACAAAACCAGATGTAGCATTGGATCCTGTTCCAACGCTTGCAGGCTTGCCGGGATAGTAATACGGGGACCAAAGTCCCCGCCCATTACATCTAACGCCAGGGTTAGACGACTCAACTGCTTACCTTAAAGAATCAAGAGTAATCGAAATTACTTGTTGATAACTTTACGACCACGGTAGTAGCCGTCCGCGGTTACATGGTGACGTAAATGAGTTTCGCCGGTTACTTTATCGACAGAAACAGCAGCAGTTGTCAAAGCATCGTGTGAACGACGCATGTCACGACGTGAACGAGATTTTTTATTTTGTTGAACAGCCATCGGCTATACTCCTAAATTATTTTCGCTTTAAATTAGCTAATACAGCGAACGGGTTTGGTTTTTCTGCTTCAGCAGGCAATTTGCCAAAAACCTGTTCAGCCACGGACACTTCACAGTGTTCAGGATCGTGCATCGGTACTAACGGCAGAGCAAGCATCAACTCGTCTTCCACCACATCGCGCAAATCTATTTCACCAAATTCATTGAATTCAATTGGTTCATAAATTTCCGGCAACACATCCGCTTGATCCATGTCGGACACCGGACTATAGCAAAAATTGCATTCCAATGTCACAGTAAAAGGTTTATCACAACGTTGACAAACCAGCTCCACGTCGATACTAGCCTGACCTTTGATCACGACCAATCGTTGTGGATCTATTGAAAACGACAATGTAACTTGTGCCTCATTCAGCACGCGACTGACTGACGTTGCCAAGCGCTCTAATTGGTTAGGTGAGTAATAACCCACATAATCCAAACGGCGTTGAGCGTCTTTTATCGGATCGACAGTCAGGGGAAGTTTAACCTTTTGCATAGGGCGTGCATATTAACTGCACGGACAAGAATAGTCAAAAGGAATTATACTTTTTTAGCAACTTTTTTTACGGCATTCAGACCGCACTTTGCCCGCTTCGGAAATCTCACCTTACAGCACTGCCGAAAATTGTTATAATCGCACTTTATCATTTAAATAACGAAGAGAAGAGCCCAGAAATATGACGCAACAAAGCAAAAATAGTTATTGGCAACAGCTGAAAATCGCCTTTCAATATATGGTGCCACAGTTGGCACTCACTCGCCTCGCCGGCTGGTTCGCCGAAAAACAGTGGGGCGCAATCACCCACTTGGCAATTAAAGCCTTTAGCGCCAAATACAAAATCAACCTACAAGAGGCGGAAAAAACCGAAGCAAACCAATATACATCGTTTAATGAATTTTTTATCCGTCCTCTAAAAGCGGAAGCTCGCCCGATTCATGCCGATCAAAGTGCGGTCTGCTTGCCGGCAGACGGTTGTATCAGCGAGCTGGGCGACATTACTAACGGACAGTTATTTCAGGCAAAAGGGCATTTCTTCAGCTTATCGGATCTATTAGCCGAGGATAAAAAATCAGCCGAAGCGTTTGAAAACGGCAAATTCATCACCACTTATTTATCACCACGCGATTATCATCGTGTGCATATGCCGTGCGACGGCGTATTACGCAAAATGGTGTATGTGCCCGGCGATCTGTTTTCGGTGAATCCGTTTTTAGCCCAACACATTCCCAATCTGTTTGCACGCAACGAGCGAGTGATCTGCTATTTTGATACACCGTTCGGTGCGATGGTACAGATTCTGGTCGGTGCTACCATCACCGCCAGCATCAGTACGGTTTGGGCAGGCGTCATCAATCCGCCACGCAACGGCAAGGTGCAGCAATGGGAGTATCCACAAGATGGCGCTTCAGCCGTGCAACTAAAAAAAGGCGAAGAAATGGGGGCATTTCGTCTTGGCTCGACCGTCATCAATCTATTTCAAGCGGATAAAATAGCGTTTTTGCCGACATTAACCGCCGCAAGTGCGGTCAACATGGGGCAAGCGATGACCGTTTCAACGGCTACGCAAGATTCAGCCGCTTAATTTTAATTTTTTACAACTTTCTTTTATAACAACAAGGATATTTATGAGCGCACAATTTTTCGCAAACGTCACCTTAGATTCAACAGAGCAACAAGGCAGCTACGGTATCGGTCTGCAAATGGGGCAACAACTGCTGCAAAGTCAGTTGAATATTGATGTGGCTGCGGTGGCAAAAGGGATTTACGACGCCATTCAACAAAACGCACCAGCGGTTGATCTGCAAGCTGTCAGCCAAGCCTTACAACAAATGCAGCAACAAGCTACTGAATTACAACAAGCGCAGTTCAAAGAAGTGGAACAAGCGGGCAAAGACTTCTTAGCTGAAAACAAAAAAGCCGATGGCGTAAAAGAAACCGAGAGCGGTTTGCAATATGAAGTATTGGTCGCAGGCAATGGCGCGGTGCCAAGCCGCCAAGACCAAGTGCGGGTACATTACACCGGCAGCCTGATCGACGGCACCGTGTTCGACAGCTCCGTGCAACGTGGTCAACCGGCAGAATTCCCGGTCAACGGCGTGATCAGTGGCTGGATCGAAGCCCTTTCAATGATGCCGGTCGGCTCAAAATGGCGCCTAACGATTCCTCACCATCTCGCCTACGGCGAACGCGGCGCTGGCGCTTCCATTCCCCCGTTCAGCACGTTAATTTTTGATGTGGAGTTGTTGGATATTATTTAATTTACTCTTCCCGTAAAATAAAGTAACAAGCGGAAATATATTGATTATTTCCGCTTTTTTATTAGGGTCTGTTTTCAATATCTTATATATTATATTAAAAGTGCGGTATTCACCGTTATTCTGTTAAATATTTCATCACAAACGATATTATCGGTAGTATTTTCCAAGCAAAGGTATATTATAATATTTGTTAATATTTGTTAATATTTGTTATATCTATTTTATCGCCTGTTGCATGAAAAAGGAGTACCGAATATGTTTAATCATGATTCTTTTTATTGGATCAATCAGATTGAAAAAGCATCAACCTTGATGACCTTCCAAGAAGGTATCGTCAGCCAAGCTGTCGCACAAAAAGTTGCACTGGCACTACAACAACTCGCGGCAGGTTCGAAGCGCCCACACGATTACTACGAAATACAGCCAATGTTATTGGAACTCACCGGTTCGGAAGGTTCAATGATTCATGTCGGGCGTAGCTGGCAAGATATACAAGCTACGCTACACCGCTTATTAGTCCGCGATCGTCTCCTCTACTTATATTATTTATCGCTAGAAACTCGAAAACGCCTTTTAAACATCGCCCATGATAATCTCGATAGCATTGTTCCTTCTTATACCTACGGCGTGCAAGCGCAACCGGTCACACTCGGACACTTGCTTTTAGGCTACGAAGCCACCTTAGCACGCACCACCCAACGATTCTCAGCTTATTTCGTCCGTTTGAATAAATGTCCGCTTGGCGCAGCAGCACTGGCAACATCCAGCTTCCCGATCAATCGGGCAGCACTCGCCGATTTTTTAGGATTTGAAGGCTATGTTGAAAATGCGTTTGATGCCGCACAATTATCATTGATTGATGTTGGTGTTGAAGGCGCTTATCTAGCGTCCTTGCTGGCATTGTCTATCGGCACTTTAATTCAGGACTTACATATCCAGTTCCACCATACTCGCCCTTGGCTGTTGCTTGAAAAAGAATCGTTAAATAGCCCAAGCACTTTGATGCCACAAAAACGCAATCCATCATCCTTGGATAAAGCACGTTTACTGGCAAGTCAAGTCACCGGCGACGCCTTCAAAGCCAGTATCTCCGCCCACAACGTCAATTCAGGTTTAACCGATTATAAAAATTTAGAGGTTTCAGAAACGTTAGAACGAGCTTGCACCATGCTGAAAAGCGTCAATGCGGTGTTGGAAGGCTTGAAAATTGACAAAGAAGCGGCACTGGAACAAGTCAATGCCGACTATTCAACCACTACCGAACTGGCAAATGTGCTTCAGCGCCAAGCCGGAATACCGTTCACTATTGCACATCAATTTGCCTCAAAATTAGCCCAATACGGGCGGCTACATAAATTGCCTCCGGCGCAGCTACCGTTTGATAAAGTAGTAACAATGTTTGATCAAGTCATCACCGAAACCATGCCAAACAAAATCACTTTCCCTCTGTCGAAAGAGACTTTCTTTAGCCATTTGGAACCAAGTAATATGATTAACAATCATCTGGCATTGGGCGGAACTAATCCGGCAGAAGTACAGCGAATTTTAAATAAAGCAACCGAGCAACTAGGCCAGCATGAAACATGGTTGTATCATACTCAAGAAAAACTGAAAAAAGCCGATGAACGTTTAACTGAAATGTTTAATAA
>NZ_VDHF01000128.1:0-3842 GCF_006228025.1 Testudinibacter crocodili | reverse complement strand
ATGAAAAAAACTGCAATTGTATTGGCTATTTCAGGTTTGGCTTTGGCATCAGCCGCACAAGCTGCTCCGCAAGCAAACACATTCTATGCCGGTGCAAAAGCCGGTTGGGCATCTTATCATGACGGGTTGACTCAGTTTGAGCGTCTAGATGGCTTAAAAACAGGTCATCAACGTAACTCCGTAACTTACGGGGTGTTCGGTGGTTACCAAATTACTGATAATTTAGCCGTTGAGCTGGGTTATGATGATTTTGGTCGTAACAAAGTGAAATATAAAGGACAAACTATCGGTAAGCACACTGCTCATGGTACACACCTGACGTTGAAAGCCAGCTACCCGGTATTGGCAGATTTAGATGTATATGCCCGTGTTGGTGCGGCATTAGTGCGTTCTGACTACAAAACTTATGACGACAGTTTTGTCGGTAGTGGGTTCCCTGGACGTCGTGGCCATGATTTAAGCACTTCAGCCGTCTTTGCTGGTGGTTTGGAATATGCAATCATCCCATCTTTGGCATTGCGTGTTGAATATCAATGGTTGAATAATGTCGGTAAAAAATCTAACTCATTGTCAACTGATTACCGTCCGGATGTCGGCTCTGTTACGGCTGGTCTTTCATACCGTTTCGGTCAAGGTGTAGCGGCACCTGAAGTGGTTACCAAAAAATTTGCCTTCAGTTCAGATGTGCTGTTTGATTTCAATAAATCCAGCTTAAAAGCCGGTGGCTCTGAAGCATTGGATGGTATGACTACAGAAGTGGCTAATTCAGGTTTAGCAAGCCCTAACTACAATGTAGCGGGTTACACAGACCGTATCGGTTCTGATGCTTACAACCAAAAATTGTCTGAAAAACGTGCTGAAACTGTAGCCAATTACTTGGTTTCTAAAGGTGTTGAGCAAACTAACGTAACCGCAGTAGGTTATGGTAAAGCAAATCCGGTTACCGGCAGCAACTGTGACACGGTGAAAGGTCGTAAAGCGTTGATCGCTTGTTTAGCCCCGGATCGTCGTGTAGAAGTATCTGTTCAAGGTGCGAAAACCGTCACTATGTAATGTTTGCTAGCAGTTTTTAGCTTAATAAAAACCCGGTGTAGCCGGGTTTTATATCGCTAAATAGCAGTGAAAATAGTGGTAAAAAGTACTTTTTTTAACTTAACCGCTTAAAAAAAGAACTATTTTTTGTAAGAAGTATTGATTTTCTTTGAGACTACTAGGATAATTTAGCGATACTCAGTTCACCTAGTGGATTCATTATTATATAAAGAGTATGGGACGATTCAGCTTATTCAGGTGTGAATCAAAACTTAAATACAATTTTTTTCAATAGTAGAATTATGGCTTCAATTGAAGCTGGTGGGTTCTAACTATTATAAAATTTGTATCGTAGATGAAAACAAATAGAGGATCATCAAAATGAAAAAAACTGCAATTGCATTAGCTATCTCTGGCTTAGCATTAGCATCTGTAGCACAAGCAGCACCACAAGCTAACACCTTCTATGCAGGTGCTAAAGCAGGTTGGGCTTCTTTCCACGATGGCTTGAATCAATTTGAAGATCAAGCAGAAGCAATGGGTACCTTACGTAACTCTGTAACTTACGGTGTTTTCGGTGGTTACCAAATCACTGATAACTTCGCAGTTGAGTTAGGTTACGATGATTTCGGTCGTGCTAAAATCCGTGAATTAGGTAAAACAGTAGCAAAACACACTAACCACGGTGCTCACCTAAGCTTAAAAGCTAGCTATCCTATTCTTTCTGACTTAGATGCTTACGCTCGTGTGGGTGCAGCATTAGTTCGTTCAGATTATAAAGGCGAAGCAGTAGAAAGAGATCACAAATTACAAACTTCAGCGGTATTTGCCGGTGGTTTGGAATATGCGATTATGCCTTCACTGGCATTGCGTGTTGAATACCAATGGTTAAATAATGTTGGTAAAAAAGTCAACTCATTCTCCACTGACTATCGTCCAGATATCGGTTCTGTCACTGCAGGTCTTTCATACCGTTTCGGTCAAGGCGTTGCAGCAGCTCCTGAAATCATCACTAAAAAATTCGCATTCAGCTCAGACGTATTGTTTGATTTCAATAAATCCAGCTTAAAAAATGGCGGATCTGAAGCATTAGACGGCATGACTGCTGAAGTAGCTAATTCAGGTTTAGCAAGCCCTAACTACAATGTAGCGGGTTACACAGACCGTATCGGTTCTGATGCTTACAACCAAAAATTATCTGAAAAACGTGCTGAAACCGTAGCGAACTACTTAGTTTCTAAAGGTGTTGATCAAGCTAACGTAACTGCAGTAGGTTACGGTAAAGCTAACCCAGTAACCGGCAGCAACTGTGACACGGTGAAAGGACGCAAAGCGTTGATCGCTTGTTTAGCCCCAGATCGCCGTGTAGAAGTTGCGGTTCAAGGTGCAAAAACAGTCGCTATGTAATATAGCACTTGTTCTATCATTTCTAAAACCCGGCTAGTCCGGGTTTTTTTATGCTTAAAAATGAATAAATGCAATTCCAGTAATAAAATAAGGTACAATCATAGACAGTCAGACAGCCCCTAGTCACGATGAAAAGGATATGATGAAATGAAGTCTAAAAATGTGTTACCAAAAATTATACAAAATGATAATCCGTCACTTCAATTGATATTCACAGCGGCTTGTATAATTATTATTTTAGCGGGCATAAAAGCAGCAGCGGACATCATCACTCCGCTGCTATTGGCTTTATTTATTGCGATTGCTTGCTCTCCTTTAATAAAAAAAATGATTGATTATAAAGTTCCGCAATGGCTTGCAATTACCCTGTTGCTCTGTTTTATTTTTACCCTTTTCAGTGTTTTTGCAACCTTAGTCGGAGCTTCTGTAACTGAATTTACCGCGTCGGTGCCACAATATAAGCTTCTGTTATCTGAAAAAGTGGGCTGGTTGACCACATTAACCGAGAAATACAATATTTCAGCACTACTGCCGAGAAAGAGAATATTGGAAAGTCTAGATCCAAATACACTGATGAATTTTATGAGTAATATGCTAGGACAGTTGTCTGGCATGTTGAGTAATATTTTTGTATTGTTCCTAATCGTGGTGTTTATGCTGCTTGAAATTCCACTGGCAAAACAAAAACTGACTTATTTGGTCAGTAATCAACCACGAGGAGAACAAATCCAGCTGAAAAGTGACGTTTATCGGGTTATTGACAGTGTTATCCGCTATTTATCGATCAAAACATTAGTCAGTATTCTTACCGGAGCATCTATTTATATCATATTGAAATTACTGAATATTCAATATGCCATTTTATGGGCAAGTGTTGCCTTTCTATTGAATTATATTCCAAATATTGGATCGATTATCGCTGCGATTCCGGTGGTGATACAGGCTTTTATTCTTAATGGCTCGGTTGAAGGTATTTTAGTTATCGTGGCATATTTTTTAGTGAATACAATATTTGGCAATGTTGTAGAACCGAAAGTGATGGGAAAACATTTGGGATTGTCGACATTGGTCGTATTTATTTCACTTATTTTTTGGGGATGGTTGCTTGGCATGGTCGGTATGTTCCTCTCGGTGCCACTGACCGTGGCGACTAAAATTGCCCTAGAAGCCAACCCTCTGACGGAAAGATTTGCCTATTTGCTCGGCAATGGTGAAAAATAGGGCAGGTTAACCGCTCTAGCTATTTTCGTGTTTTTCGATTGGTTCTATTTTTCGAGATTGGTTCTACTTTTATAAAAATAAAGCTTGATTAATACAGAAAAAAGGTTCAAATTAAACAAAATCTATTTTTTGTAGCATATACTTTTTATTTTGATTGAGTTGAGAACCGTAATGTGTGAAAA
>NZ_VDHF01000127.1:0-5579 GCF_006228025.1 Testudinibacter crocodili | reverse complement strand
ACGACTGAAGCGACAGTGTAAGCCGGAATAAAGCAGGTGATGATAAGCGCAGAAAGTGGATTTAATTTAAATGGCATGATAGTCCCTACAATTTTAGGAAAAGTGATAGGCTTGTATATAAATCATACAATATGATATTGCAAAATTATAACACTAAATCCACACAAAAATTATAACTATTAAAACAATAGGTTTTACAAATTAAAATTATTGATATTAATCAATAAAACCATGATGCAAATAAGGGAAACTACCTCCTAAGTTGTAGTTTCATTATTTTACCCTGTGAGGAGTGCTATTTTATGAATAAAAAACTGGTCTTATCGCTCGTTGGTCTTGGTGTTGCTGGCTTTTTGGCAACAGTGGCATATATCAATCATTTCGATAATCAACAAAAAGAGAAGCTGCTAGCACAAAGTGCGGTTAAAGATCCTGCTGCAAAATTGGTAGAAAGAGTGTTATATGATAACCAATGTCAATATTGCCATAGCCCAAATGCTGAAGTGCCTTTCTATATTAATCTACCGGTGATTAATAGTGTGATGCAAAACGATATCAACAAAGCACTGGATCATTTTCTGTTGAGTGAAATTGTCGATCATCTGGATAATCCGCAGCAAATTTCCGCCACCGCACTGGCTAAATTGGAGAGGGTAGTGATTAATGATGAAATGCCGACTAAATCGTTTGTGCATCTGCACTGGGGTTCGTCATTGAATGCAGAAGAACAGAAAGTGTTATTAGACTGGATTCGCCAACAGCGTAAAGATCATTTGTTACCGAGCAATACCCAGGGCGTTTCAGCAGATCGCTTTATTCAACCGATTCCAGATAGCCTTAAAACCGATCCTGCTAAAGTCGCTTTGGGAAATCTGTTATTCCACAGCACCGCACTTTCCGGCGATGACACAGTATCTTGTGCAAGCTGCCATGGTTTAAATAGCGGTGGGGTCGATAATCTGGCTACATCCACCGGGATTCACGGACAAAAGGGCGGCATCAATGCACCAACGGTGTACAATGCTGCCTTTAACTTTGTACAGTTCTGGGATGGTCGGGCAGCAACACTGGCGGATCAAGCCGGCGGTCCTCCATTTAATCCAGTCGAAATGGGCTCAAAAGATTGGGCGGAAATCATTGCTAAATTAGAGCAAGATACTGAATTAAAATCGGCATTTTTACAAGTCTATCCGGATGGTTTCAGTGGCGACAATATTACCAATGCAATCGCTGAGTTTGAAAAAACCTTGATTACACCAAACAGCCCATTTGACCGCTATTTAAAAGGCGATGCAAGCGCCCTGACCGCCAGTCAGCAGCACGGCTATGCGCTGTTTCAGCAGTATAAATGTGACACCTGCCACAGTGGTATCAATATGGGCGGGAACTCTTATGAATTGATGGGCACTAAAGCCAATTATTTTGCTGATCGTGGCACACCGCTGACGGCAGATGATAATGGTCGTTTCTCTCAAACTCAGGATCCGCGCGATAAACACCGTTTTAAAGTACCGAGCTTGAGAAATATTGCGTTAACCGGTCCATATTTCCATGATGCCAAAGCCGAGAATCTGCAACAAGCGGTGGAAATGATGCTGAAATATCAAAGCGGGGTAACATTGCCACAGCAAGATGTCAGTGATATGGTTGATTTCTTGCACAGTTTAACCGGTGAATTGAACGGCAAGACTTTAGTCAACGAAAAAGTCAACGAAAAACAGTAACAGGTGACGATGTCATTTATCAGCAAATAAGGCGGGTTTATCCCCGCCTTTATTTTTAGATTTTGTCCGGATCAAAGTAGGATAAATCAATTCGGTTTTCAGTGCCGTAAAATTGGCACAATGCTTGGCGTAGGGTTTCAGCGCGCTTTGGCAATCCGTTTTCGGCATAATGGCAAACTTGAGCGTAAACCGCACGTTTAAACGGTCGGCTGTCGCCGGCTTCTCCGTTGAGGTTGTCGGCACTGGCGAAAAAACGTTTGCCGGCAGCTGTGGAAAGAATCCATTCAATCGCTTGTGGTTTCACTTCAACGGTTTCAAATAACCGTTGTTGTTCTTCGCTTCTGCCGTCCGGTTCGTACCAATATCCAAAATCCTCCAAATGCCAACGATTGCGCCCGGCAACCAACCAGTGGGCAATTTCATGCAGAGCACTGCTGTAGTAACCGTGGGCAAATTGAATGGAGTGGTAAGTGCGGTTTGCATCGGCGGGCAGATAAATCGGTTCGTCGCCGCCTTTTTCTAGTTTTGTATTATAGTCGGCATAAAAACAGCGGTTGAAGATGTTGATCAGAGCGTGGTAGTCATGTTCCATCATTAATGTCCAAATATCGCTAAAAAGTGAAAGTTAAAGCAGCAAAAAAGGGCTGAAATCAGCCCCTCAATCAATAAGTATGCACAAAGTGCGGTTATCTTAATTCAGTTTTTGCAGCGCTTCAATCCGTTTTTCTAAAGGTGGATGACTCATAAACAGTGCCGCCAAGGCGTTGCCACGTTTGCCGTTAATTGCAAATGCCGCCAGTTCGCCTTCCAATTGTTGCGGTTCATGCAAGCTTTGTAGCCGTTTTAAGGCGGCAATCATTTTTTGTTTACCGACTAATTCAGCTGAACCTGCGTCGGCGTGAAATTCACGGTAACGGGAGAACCACATCGCAATAATACTGGCAAGAAAACCAAACACCACTTCCAACACCATCGCCACCATAAAGTACATACCGCTGCTGGTTTCACCATCACGGTTGCTGGCAACGACTTTCGCAATCATGCGTGAGACGAAAATCACAAAGGTATTTAATACGCCTTGTAATAAGGTCATCGTGACCATGTCGCCATTGGCGATATGGCTGACCTCATGCGCCAGTACGGCTTCTGCTTCGTCACGGGTCATGCTATTCAATAAACCGGTGCTGACCGCAACCAATGAATTCTTTTTACTGGCACCGGTTGCAAACGCGTTCACATCGGCTGAGTGATAAATAGCCACTTCCGGCATCGGTAAACCCGCTTTGCGCGCCTGCGCTTGCACGGTGTAGAGCAGCCATTGTTCTTGTTCGTTGCGTGGTTGGGTGATCACTTGTGCGCCGACCGCTCTTTTTGCCATCGATTTTGACATAAACAGCGAAACCAAGGAGCCGCCAAAGCCAAACAGGGCAGCAAGAATTAATAATCCAGTGGCATCTTGCGCTTGAATGCCGGTCAGGGTCAAAATAATATTAAAAACAAACAACACTGCCATGTTGGTCAACAAGAACAGAATAATTCGCATCATAATCAAAACACTCCTATAGAATAAACAAACATCAACAGATCTTAACACTAAACTAAAATGGTTATCAAAATGTTAATTTCAAGGCTTAGCCGAAAGTTTAAGCGAATTTATGGTTGAACACCATCTTTTTAATCAACCATACGATGGCGATTCAGTTTTGCGATCCGGATCGAGAAAAAAAGAGCGGTTACTAGCAAAATTCGCCTAAAAAAACTAGATTAATTTGCATGAAGCCAGTAAAATCGCCGACTTCTTAAATAGCACCTTTTCGGTATCCTGCCGACGAGCCGTAATGTGTAATAACGAGGCGTGAATCATCATGACAAACAAAACTAATTTACTGGATCTAAATCGCAAAGCATTGCGCGAATTTTTGCAAGGACTGGGCGAAAAGCCATTCCGTGCCGATCAACTGATGAAGTGGATTTACCACTTCGGCGAAGATAACTTTGATAATATGACCAATATTAACAAAGTGTTGCGTGAAAAACTCAAGGCGGTGGCGGAAATTCGTGCGCCAGAGGTGTCGGAAGAACAGCGCTCCGCCGACGGCACCATCAAATGGGCGATGCAAGTCGGCGATCAACAGGTCGAAACGGTGTATATTCCAGAAAATGATCGTGCCACTTTGTGTGTGTCGTCGCAAGTGGGCTGTGCTTTGGCATGCACTTTTTGTTCCACTGCGCAACAGGGCTTTAACCGCAATTTAACCGTGTCGGAAATTATCGGGCAGGTGTGGCGCGCTTCTAAAATTATCGGGAATTTTGGCGTGACCGGTGAACGCCCGATTACCAACGTGGTGATGATGGGCATGGGCGAACCGTTGTTGAATGTCAGCAATGTGATCCCGGCAATGGAAATAATGTTGGACGATTTTGGTTATGGTCTATCCAAACGCCGTGTGACGTTGTCCACTTCGGGTGTGGTACCCGCATTGGATAAATTACCGGAAATGATCGACGTGGCACTAGCAGTGTCTTTGCACGCACCGAACGATGAATTGCGCGATGAGATCGTGCCGATTAACAAAAAATACAATATAAAAATGTTGATGGATTCAGTCAGCCGTTATTTAGCCAGTTCAAAAGCTAACCACGGCAAAGTGACGATTGAATATGTGATGCTCGATCATGTTAATGACGGCACGGAACATGCGCATCAATTGGCGAAGGTGCTGGAAAATATTCCGTGCAAAGTGAATTTGATTCCGTGGAATCCGTTCCCGGAAGCGCCGTATAGCAAGAGCTCCAACACTCGGATTGACCGTTTCCAAAAAGTGCTGATGGAATATGGTTTAACCGTAATTGTGCGCAAAACCCGTGGTGATGATATTGATGCTGCATGCGGACAATTGGCGGGTGAGGTGATTGACCGCACTAAGCGCACAATGAAGCAGGCCATGAATAAAAAAGCGTTTGGCGAGGCAATTTCAATTAAACAGGCTTAGCTGACTATCATCAAAAACAATCATCAAGGGAGAAAACATGAGCAGTTTTAAACAAAATGTAGCGAAGAAAATGACATTTTTATCCCTGATGAGCGCACTTTGGTTAGGCGGCTGTGCCACACCGCCGCAAAACAGCGAAAGTCAGCGAGCGGCATATGCACGAGTGCAGGTTGCATTGGGCTATTTGCAGCAGCATCAGTATGAAGCGGCAAAACAGAGCTTGGACAAGGCACTGCAACACAGTCCGGATTACTATTTGCCGTATCTGGTGTCGGCACATTACTACCAGTTAATCGGCAACCTCAACCAAGCAGAAAATTATTATCAAATTGCACTGCAAAAAGACTCCAAGCAGGGCGATGCCCACAACAATTATGGCGCATTTCTATGTCAACAGGGTCGATTTAGCGATGCTTTTTACCATTTTGAAACCGCACTTGCCAGCCCTGATTATTACCGTTTGGCACAAACTTATGAAAATACCGCACTTTGTGCTCATCAAGCCCACGATCAAACACGAAAAGACATCGCATTGCAAAAACTGGCGAAAATTGATCAGCAACAAGCAGAGCAGTTGCAGCGTATTTTGAAATAAATTGCTTGATTTGGCGGATTAATGTGGCAGATTGATGATTAACTGTTGCAAAAGCAAGGGGAGAATTTTAAACTTTGCGCCTGAACTTTATTTTATGTTAGGGTTTGTTGATGTTTGTTTATATTTTGAGTTGTCGTTTAAAATGAGCACAATCTAGGCGTAAGCCGAAATAAATAGCGGGACTATTGATAAGGATTACAACGACGAGTGTGCTCATTTTAAACACAATCCTCTGGACTATGGCTATTTTTCGCCACTACTGCGTTA
>NZ_VDHF01000126.1:0-7805 GCF_006228025.1 Testudinibacter crocodili | reverse complement strand
TTTGTCTACTATGCCTAAATTTTGTGTAGTGATTTCTGCTGCTTGCAATAGCATGCTTTGGCGTGCTTGATCGTCAATCAGATGAATATCATCAAAAATCTGATGTTGAATATCCTTGATGCCGCAGTAGTTAAACAAACCGTCAACCAACGTATCTTGCATCGATTTATCAAAACCACGTTGTTGATATTCCGCCAAGTTACTGCCAATCAAAATAAATTGCTGTAGCTTTTTCCCGTTTAATAGCCCATGAGAAATGCCATTTTCTGTTTTATAGGCAAAACCGTGCGTTAATACGCGATCCAGATAACCTTTCAAGATGGCTGGAAATCCCATCCACCATAGCGGATAAACCAGCGTGATTAAATCAGCATTTAAGATGAGCTGCTGCTCATAGCGAATTTCTGCCGCAATAATACCCTGATACGATCCTTGCAACTCTTCATAGGATAAAATCGGGTTAAAATTCATGCGATACAGATCACGGATCATAACTGCACCACCGCACTTTTTACTGCTGGTGGCAATGCTGTCGACGATGGCTTTGCTGAAGCTGTGTAAGTGCGGATGGGCGTAAATAATTAAGTGTTGCATATTAGCACTTCAGACCAGTTTAATTGATGATTTTCTCAACGGACAGCGTAATTCCGTCAACCTTAGATACTTTTACCGTATCGCCGACCTGCAAATTGGCACCTTTAATCCGCCAAGTGGTGTCGCCGAAATGCGCACGCCCGATACCGCTTGCTGTCATTTCAGTCACGGTGCCACGTTGAGTGAGCATTGCAATGCCACGTTGGTTAAGTGCGGTATGCGGATCTGCCTGCTGATCTTTATGGTGCTGGTAACGCCACCACACCAGGCTGGCGATCACGGCTAGACCGGCAAAAATAACCCAACTCCAGATTATTGGCAATGGGAAAAGGCAGCTTAAACCGGCGACCGCCAAGGCAGCCAGCCCCCACCAGAGCAGGAAAATGCCCGGTAGGATAGCCTCGGCGATTAAGAGGATAAAACCGAAAATCAACCAAGACCAAAACGTCCAAGTAGCAAACCATTCCATGTTGTCCCTCTCTAAGTTAAAAGTTTATCAGGCTTTTTTATCGCCTTTGAGTAATTCACTGATACCGGCAACCGAACCGATTAAGCTTCCGGCTTCCAGCGGCATCAACACCACTTTGCTGTTTTGTGCCTGCCCGATTTGTTGCAAGGCTTCGGTATATTTTTGTGCGATAAAGTAGTTGATGGCTTTAGTATCACCACTGGCAATCGCATCGGACACCATTTGGGTAGCTTTGGCTTCGGCTTCGGCTTCCCGTTCGCGCGCTTCGGCTTTCAGAAAGGCTTCCTGTCTTTCCCCTTCAGCTTTCAGAATGCGGGATTGTTTATCACCTTCGGCACGCAGAATGGCGGCTTGGCGCACCCCTTCGGCTTCCAGAACATCAGCACGTTTATTACGTTCTGCTTTCATTTGTGCGTTCATCGAATCGATCAACTCTTTTGGCGGACGTACGTCACGAATCTCAATCCGGGTGACTTTGACCCCCCATGGATTGGTGGCCTCATCGACGATTGACAACAAACGGCTATTGATTGAATCGCGCTGCGACAACATTTCGTCCAACTCCATTGAGCCCAACACAGTACGGATATTGGTTAATGTCAGGTTGATAATCGCTTGTTCCAGATGGTTGACTTCATAGGCAGCATTGCGGGCATCGACGACTTGTACGAAACAAACCGCATCAATCGACACATTGGCATTATCTTTCGAGATCACCTCTTGTGACGGAATATCCAACACCTGTTCCATCATGTTGATTTTACGTCCGACCCGATCGATAAACGGCACAATAAAATTCAGACCTGGCGTCAACGTGCGGGTGTAGCGTCCAAAGCGTTCTATCGTCCAGTGATAACCTTGCGGCACGGTTTTCAGGGCGGAAAACAGGGTAAAAATGACAAACAGCACAAAAAACACTGTTGCAATCGGCAAACCATCTAAAAAATCCATAACGGAAATTCCTCTCTTTTTAAGTCGATTAACAGGATAAAACGTATCAGTAAATAACGTTTAACTTTGATAATAATCGTAACTGTCGTTATTTGCAATAAATTCGAAAGTGCGGTTGATGCACTTAGGCTGATCTTCTAAGTGGTGTGAAACAAACAGCAGTTGTGTTGCACTGTTGCTGATCAATTGTTCGATAAAAGTGAGTACTAGCTGGCGGTTAATCCCGTCCAACCCCATCAGTGGTTCGTCCAAAATCAAGATCGGCGGGTGTTTGACCATGGCACGCACAATCAAGAGTAACCGCTGTTGCCCCCAAGACAGCGTACGAAACGGTTTGTCGGCAAAGGATAACATATGAATACGCTCCAGCCATTGCAGGGCGTTTAAACGTAAACTGTCCGGAATTTGTTGATAAACGCCAATAGAATCGTAATAGCCGGAGACAATCACCTCAAGTGCGCTGCAATTGACCCGATAATCCAGATGGAACTGGTTGCTGAGAAAACCGATTTTTTGTTTGATTTGCCAAACGGTTTCGCCACTGCCACGCTGTTTACCAAAAATCTTGACTGGGTTGCAGAATGCCTGCGGATGATCGCCACTAATCAACGAGAGCAGAGTAGACTTGCCACAGCCGTTGGGACCTTTAATCCACCAATTTTCTCCTGGTTTCACCTGCCAGTTTAAGCCGTTCAAAATCAGTTTATCGCCATAGCGAACGTTGACATTGTGTAGATCAAAGACGAAATCCAGATTGTGTTCGAGGGTTTGTGGCGTTTCGGCAGGCAGCGGAATGGCTTGATAAGCGCTATTTTCGGCGTGACAAAGTTGTTGAAAAACCGCACTTTGACGGATAATTTCAGCGCTATCCTGCAAGATAAGGCGGCAATTGTTCATCATGGCGATGGTATTGGCTTGTGATGGAATATCGTCCAGTCGATTAATGATCAGGATTACCGTCATGTGTTGGCAAAGTGCGGTCAGTAAGTCAATCCAAAATGCTTGCGATGCTTGATCCAAACCTTCGAACGGCTCATCTAAAATCAGCAATTGAGGGCGACTGATCAGTGCTTTAGCCAATAATACTTTACGCCCTTCACCGGTGGAAAGGTGCTTAAAAGCGCGGTTCAGTAATGGGGTAATCTGCAGCGTCTGAGCCAATTCGGCTAAAAAGTGCGGTTGGTTATGTTGTTCTAAAATCAGTTCGGCGGCGGTTTTGCCATGATAATCGGGATCGACACAATCGTTATTCAGATCACGATAAATCTGTTCGACAATCTGCTGTTGTTGCTCAAAAGAGAGCAGGCTGATCTGTTGGAATGAATTTTGATAATCGCCAGTGTAAGGCGCCTTTTTCTGTGCCAGAAATTTAGCTAAGGTACTTTTGCCACTGCCGTTATGCCCGACAATCACTGCAAATTCGTTTGGCATAATTTGAAAATTATCAATAGTGACAAACAACTGATTGCTGATTTTAATTTGTGCTTGTTGTAATTGGATGGCGGTTGGCATAGTACCTCGTAATGTGTTCATTTATTCATGGGTAAATTAAATCAATATGTAAATTAAACCAATGGATGAAAAAAAGCGAATCAGTTTTACACCGATTCGCTTGTCTTGGATAAAAATAGTTGAGTGAACGACTATTTTGCTAAATTCACTAACCGTTGCTGCGTTTTTCTGCAATATCTGCGGCGGCAGTGAATACCACATCAGTTGAAGAGTTCAGTGCAGTTTCCACCGAATCTTGAATCACACCGATAATAAAGCCGACGCCAATCACTTGCACCGCAATATCATTTGGAATACCGAATAGGCTACAAGCCAATGGAATCAGCAACAAGGAACCCCCGGCAACACCGGAAGCACCACAAGCGCAGACACTGGCAATCACGCTTAACAACAGGGCCGTGGTGAAATGGACTTCGATGCCGAGTGTAGTCACAGCCGCCAGGGTTAACACTGTGATGGTAATTGCGGCACCGGCCATGTTAATGGTTGCACCCAATGGAATGGAAACAGAGTACAGCTCTTCGTTTAATTCCAGACGTTTTGCCAAGTTCATGTTGACCGGAATATTGGCGGCAGAACTGCGGGTGAAGAATGCGGTTAAGCCGCTTTCACGCACCGCAGTCCAGATTAATGGATACGGATTTTGGTGGGTTTTCCAGAATACTAAAATAGGATTGACCACAAATGCGACAAACAGCATTGAACCGACTAATACATACAACAAGTGGGCATAAGCACCAAGTTCCTCTAAGCCTTTGTCCGCCATTGCTGCAGCCACTAAGCCGAATACCCCGAATGGTGCGAAAGCGATCACGACTTTTACGATCATGGTTACGGCTTCTGCCAATTCGTGAATAATACGCTTGGTGCTTTCAGAAGCGTGGCGTAATGCGATACCTAAGCCGATTGCCCATGCCAAAATACCGATATAGTTGGCATTAAACAGCGCTTGAATCGGGTTATCCACCACGTTCATCAATACCGTCAGCAGAACTTCACTAACATTTTGTGGCGGGCTTAATTCAGCACCAGAGGTGACCAGTGTCAATTGGCTTGGGAACAAGAAACTGGCGATGACTGCTGTCAGTGCCGCGAGGAACGTACCGACAATATACAGTACGATAACGGATTTCATCGCCTTACTATTGTGTTCGACATTGCTGGCTTTGCGGTTGGCAATCGCCGACAACACTAAGATAAACACCAGAATAGGTGCAATTGCGCGTAAACCACGCACAAACAGCGTACCTAAAACACTGACGCTTTCCGCTAGGTTAAAACCTAATGTAGGAGTCAAGCGGTGTGCAATCAATCCGGCAATAATACCCAGCACCAGACCAATCGAGATTTTGGTGATTAAACTGCCTTGAAACAGCAGTTTGATTAAAAAGTGATTTGAGTTACTCATAGTTTTCTTCTTTTTATGGTGAATGATAAGGTCTTTTTACATCATCTCTGAAGCGAGACTCGAGCTAAGATTAACGTAAAATTTTAAATAATAAAACATAAAATTTAAGCAAATCAGCTTTTTTGTAATGCTATAGCTACTTTAGTGCTAATTTTTTAATTATTGCATAAGAAAATTGCGAATAACCCATCAAATTATTCAATGCTTTACTGTTTGCTATTATTATTTTTGTCAATAAAAAATAAAAAACAGTTGAATGCTGTATAAAAATACAGTATAAATCACTGTATAAATACCCAGTTAAATAGTGCCGGCGTTCGTTAAAGTTAAAAATTGACACAAAAGAAGGAGCGAATTATGTATAACAATATGAATAGCATTGATAATTCAGCCAGACATCCCTATTCTTACCAACCAATGCCGGTCTATGATGATCAACAACAGGCAACATTTCATTTTGGTAAGCAAAGTGCGGTCAAATACAAAATGGATCTAAACCTTTACTGTATCAAAAAACCCAAACAGACATTTTTTATGCGAGTGAATAACCCGAATTTGACCTCTTGGGGAATTGAGCAGGGTGATATGTTGGTTATCGAAGAAACCGCTCAAATTATACCCGGTGATTTGGTGGTGATTGAACAAAACGGCACTTTACAGTTGTACGAATTTTTTTCAGCAGAAGAGAATAATTTGATCTTTTTCTCGCTAGATTCCAAACATGATAATTTACGGGTTCCCTCACTACAGCAAGTGCGGTTGCAAGGTGTGATCACCAATACAATTCATCAATTCAGAGGGCGTATTAAAGGCGATAGAGCCGCCTGATGGCAATTTTTTATTGATTCAAACCTATTGATTCTGCTTCTGTGCTATAGTGGACAACCAGAGTACCAATTTGTCCGCAATCGGAAGTAGCCATCAGAACAGGGAGTTAAATCAAGTCATGCTTTTGCAACAATACCTTTCAATCAGTCCGCCATTATTTTTAGTCCTCGCTTTTTTACTGGTTGCGGTTTGGTTGTTTATTTCCAATAAAATCAGAATGGATGTGGTAGCGTTGTTGGTGATGGTGGCATTCAGTTTGAGCGGAATTTTGAGTGTGCCGGAAATTTTGGCTGGATTTAGCGATCCAAATATTATTTTGATTGCGCTACTGTTCGTGGTCGGTGAAGGGTTGTTGCGAACTGGGGTTGCTTATCAAGTGAGTGAATGGCTGATTAAAGCGGCGGATAATAATGAAGTCAAAATTCTGGTGTTGCTGATGGTGGCGGTGGCGGGATTGGGCGCATTTATGAGTTCTACCGGCATTGTGGCGATTTTTATTCCGGTGGTATTGGCAATTTGTGCGCAGATGAATATTTCACCGAAACGCTTGATGATGCCGCTGAGTGTGGCTGGCTTAACCAGTGGGATGACAACGTTGATCGCAACACCGCCTAACCTGATTGCGAATGCGGAATTGGTTCGGGCAGGGGAGCCGCCGCTTGGTTTTTTCACATTTACCCCGATTGGTTTGATGGTATTAGTATTAGGAATCGGCTATATGCTGTTTGCTCGCCGATTTTTGGATAGTGATAACCAAGGTCATGAGAAAAACAACTATAACCGCACTTCGATGAATGATTTGATCGAAAGTTATCAAGTCCAAGATCGTTCCAAGCAGGCGCTGGTAATGCCAGGTTCTCGTTTGATCGGCAAAACACTCGATGAGCTGCACCTACATTCTCAATATCGTATTTTAGTGGTTGCAGTCGAGCGCTGGCGCCGAATTCGTCACATTGTCGTCACCGCGTCTGCATTGACCGATGTGCGCGAGAAAGATATTTTATTACTGGATATTGCCAATAATGACTTAGATTGGACGCAGTTTTGTGAAGAATACGGATTGAAACCGATCGAAGTGCGTGGCAACTACTATAGTGAAAAAGCGAAATCGGTCGGCATGGCGGAGATTTCACCGATTCCGGAAAGTGCTAATTTGGGTAAAACGGTGCGTGAAATTAAATTTCAGCACAAATACGGTTTAATTATTGCTGGTGTTAAACGCGGTACCAAGCGGATTACCGAAGAATTAGCCGATGTCGTGATTACCACAGGGGATCAGTATTTGGTCATCGGTGATTGGAAACAGATTCGTGAACTGCGCAGCAGTAATAAAGATTTCTTTATGCTGAATTATCCCAGTGAGATTGATCAAGTTGCTCCGGCCATTACGCAAGCGCCGCATGCTATTTTGTCGGTGGTGACAATGGTGGCGTTGATGGTATCCGGCGTGGTGCCGAATGTGATCGCGGCACTGATCGCTTGCATGATGTTGGCAAAATTTCGCTGCATTGATGCACGCAGTGCCTATAATTCGATTCATTGGCCGAGCCTGATTTTGATTGTCGGTATGATGCCGTTTGCAATAGCGCTGGATAAAACCGGTGGGATTAGTCTTGCCGTCAGCGGTTTGATTGAGCTGGTTGGCGAATGGGGCATTCATGGTGTGCTAGCCAGTTTATTTATTTTGTGTGCGCTAATTGGGCTGTTTATCTCTAACACGGCGACGGCGATTTTGATGACTCCGATTGGCGTGGCATTAGCAAATGAACTTCAGACCTCAGCGCTACCGTTTGTGATTACGATTGCAGTGGCAGCATCGGCAGCATTTATGACACCGGTCTCTTCTCCGGTTAATACCATGGTATTAGGGCCGGGCGGTTACAAATTCTCTGACTTCCTGAAAATTGGGGTACCTTTCACGATTATCGTGATGATTGCCACCGTATTGGTGGTGCCGATTTTATTTGGCTAATGAATGTTATGCCGTTAGGCTGATTGTATAGCCTTTTCCGAGGCAAAATAAAACCCGGTATAGTAGACAAA
>NZ_VDHF01000125.1:0-539 GCF_006228025.1 Testudinibacter crocodili | reverse complement strand
GCAGCAACGCCATGGAATTTAGGTGCGCTAGCATTTATTGTCGCCTTGATGGGTTGGATGCCGGCGCCGATTGAAATTTCGGCGATCAATTCAATGTGGGTGGTGGCAAAACGCCGCCTGGCTAAAGTCTCTTACCGTGACGGTTTGTTTGATTTCAATGTCGGTTATATCGGCACTGCAATATTGGCGCTGGTCTTTTTGGCATTGGGTGCGTTGGTGCAATACGGTTCCGGTGTGGAAGTCGAGAAAGTGGGCGGACGGTACATTGCACAATTGATCAATATGTATGCGGTGACGATTGGTGAGTGGTCGCGGCTGTTAATCGCTTTTATCGCTTTTGCCTGTATGTTCGGCACCACGATTACCGTGATTGACGGCTACAGCCGCAGCAATGTGGAAGCCATACGCTTATTGCTGAATAAGCAGGAAGCTCGTCAAGGTTACTTGAATTTGTCGATGTTTTTCACCACGGTAGCAGGCTTGGCAGTGTTGTTTTTCTTTAACAATGCGTTGGCACCGATGCTGCAATTTGCGATGAT
>NZ_VDHF01000124.1:0-2616 GCF_006228025.1 Testudinibacter crocodili | reverse complement strand
AAGTGTGGTAGGGGATTGTATTTGGTTCAGTGATGGCGTATCTATTGGCGGCGATTTAACGATTACCAGTTTACAAGACAGCTTGCAGTATAAAGGCAAGCAGCAAAATATCAGCGGTCAAATCACGGTAGGCTACGGCGTATCAGGCTCGGCAAGTTATAACCAATCGAAGATGAATGCGGATTATGCCAGTGTGCAAGAACAATCCGGACTGTTTGCTGGGGATGGCGGCTACCAAGTGACGGTGAAAGGGCATACTGAGTTGGGCGGCGGCTTAATCACTTCAACGGCACAGGCGGAATCAGAGGGGAAAAACCGTTTCCGCACCGGCACAATGGATTATCGAGATATTGAAAATTATGCCAATTACAGCGGAAGTACGCTAGGAGTGAGTGGCGGTTTCAGTGTCGGCGGCGGCGAGAGTGCGAAAGAAATAGGCGGAGTGAAGTTAGCGTCGCAGGGGCAAAATTATGCCCAGCAAGAGGGTGACCCGAATAGCGGTAAGGGCAAAACCGAAGTTAGTATGAGCATCGGTTTTGGTTCAGACAGCAGCCGTGCCGGTGATGTCACCCGCAGTGGTATCAATACCCGCAATATTGAGATAACCGACAGTGTTGCACAGCAAGCCCGCACGGGAAAAAGTGCAGAAACAGTATTGAGCGGTGTGCAAACGGATATCACCACGGAAAGTGCGGTAGCACGCTCAGGCAGGGTGAGCAATCAATTTGATAAAGACGCCTTGCAAAAAGAGTTAGATATTCAACGGGTGACGACGGAAGGTTTTGGAAAAACCGCAGCACAGGGCGTGGCTTATACTGCCGAAAAACTGGGTGATGTGAAAGCCTATGAGCTGACGGAAGGGGTTAAAGCGCAAGCGGAGCAAGTGCTCAAACACGAAACTGACCCGAGCAAACGTGCTGTGTTGAAAGATAAGATTGCACAAGCAGACGCCTATCTGGAACAGAACCAAGCGAACTACACCTTATGGAAAGAGGGCGGCGCAGGGCGCACCGCACTTCATGCGCTAGCAGGCGGGATGTTAACCGGCAATGTCAGCGGTGCCGTGGCAAGTGGCACAACCTCGGCTGCCGCCCCGCACTTGAATGCACTGGGTCAAAAATTGGGCGATGTGGGCAAAGCGGTATTGGATATCGGTGCGGGTATGGCGATAGGGGCAGCAACCGGTGGCGGTACGGCAGCGGTGAGTGCAGGCGGCAATACCGATTGGTATAACCGCCAGTTGCATCCGAGTGAGTTGGATTGGATTCGGAATAATGCGGAAGCCTTTGCCAAAGAACAGGGCATTAGTGAGGCAGAAGCGGAGCAGCGTTTGCTTGAGCGAGCGGCACAACGGGTGGATTATGCCTGGTCGAAGATGATAGACAGCCAAGATGCGGCGGCGGATAGTTTCCTGTCCTCGGCGTCGGGTATGAAAGGCGATGTGCCGTCCTCAAGTGCGGTGAGCTTTATCAACAGTGAAGGCAAAGCACAGAACTTGTTTAGCGTTTCAGGTGATGAATATTACTCAATAGGAAAATATTCAAATTTAGCGGCAAAGTATAATCGAGAAAACAGTCAGTTTTTGACGAATATTCTTGTGCCGAAAGTGAAGAATAACCTTGTTTTTGAGGGTGTGAAAGACGGTGGTAATGCGCTTAGTGAGGCAGCAAGAGCAGCGTTGGATTCTCCGATAGAGGCCACCAAAAATATGGTGAAAACGGTTGAATATAACCTGTCGGACTGTTTAAAAAATCCGGCAACATGTGCAACAGAAAAATGGACGACCTTTGATACATCTTCGGGCGACTTACTGAGAACGCATTACAACCAGGCAGATGTTAATGCCCTGTACGGCAAAGATATGACTGCCGAAACCGCACTCGTGCCATTAATGAGAGGCGGAACAGTGGTGGCGGAAGTACTGCCGGTGGTAAAAGCCGGGTCAGTTGCGGTTAAATCAGTCGATAATATGCTATCACCTTTAGCGAAAGGTGTTGATGCGAATGAAAAGTTGCCTATTGTTGAAAAAGTATATGGATATACTACAGTTGAAATAAATATTAATGATAAAAATATTTGGTCAGCGACTAAGAAAAATACATCTAAGGAAAATGCACTAGAGCATTGGGTTAAACATAAAGCAGAGTTTCCTGAATTAAAAACCGTAAATGAATATTTAAATACTGTTCATAATTTTATTCAAAATCCACCTAGTGGAACTTTAACTAAAACTAGGAGTAATGGTGATACTCTGCTTTATCATCCAAGTTCAAATATATTTATATCCATAAATAAAGAAGGTATTCCAAAGACAATGTTTAAGCCACAGGCAGGTTTAAATTATTGGGAGGCTCAAAAATGAATGTAGATAAATACCGCTGCCCTTGTTGTGGGAATTATAGTTTGTTTTCTGAAAGGGAATATGAGATTTGTAATATATGTGGCTGGGAAGATGATCCTATTCAATTTGATGATCCTGATTTTTATGGGGGGGCGAATCTGTTAAGTTTAAATAAAAGCAGGGAAGTGTATTACGCGTTATTAAAGGAAATTTTTTAATAATTTTATGATTAAAATTATTGATGATATTAATATAAATAGTAAATTACCTATTGT
>NZ_VDHF01000123.1:0-5191 GCF_006228025.1 Testudinibacter crocodili | reverse complement strand
AGACTTTAGTTTATTTTTTCGTCCCACTGAATAACAGTAAGACTTTACCAATGCCTTGCACAAGTGCCCACACAGATTGTCTGATATATTGTTAAAGAACAGTCACAACCACTCGCTTCAAATCAGAACGCTGCGTCGTTGTGAGGTGCGCATTATAGACATTCAGGAATTCTTTGCAACCCCTTTTTCTCACTTTTTTTCTGTTTTTTATCAAACGGTGGTTTTTTATTCGAAATATCGTTCTATGGGCATAAAAAAGGCGATAACTTGCTCAAGTTACAGGTTATCGCCCATTTTATTACTTAATATTTAATCTTCGGCTTTCTCTTCCGGCAAACGCTTCACTGCCACAATTAATCCACCCCAGATAATGACTAATGCAATAACCATCATAATAATTGCTGAAGTACTCATTTTTCTTCTCCTATTACTCTTTATCCGTCATTTGGTTAACCGGGCCATCTTGCGTTGCTACGCTCAAACCAGCGGATTCACGTAATTTAATCACTTTATAATCCAATTGGCGATCCAAAATCGGTGGCGCCACTGGCGCACCATCAATATCATGTTGATATAATCCAGAGCGTTTTGACCAATTCAAACGCGATAGCAAGAATGAAATCACCACGATTCCGATTGCCATGCCCCATCCAAAAGTATTCACAAACCACGTTGGATAACCACCATAGCCTTCTGACAAACGTTTTACAATCTCGGTAATTAAAATATAACCCAACATAACCGGGGTTACACCACCCACAAAGAGTTGCCATTTACGTCCTAAGCGGAATGAAGAAGTAGCATTTAAATGATTACGTAAACTTGGCAATGCGCTGATGCCAGCAACCAAGAACACGACAGAAATCAACGCTACCGCCACAATACCAAAGTTATTAACATAGGAATCGACCACATCGAGCAGCGACAGTCCCGTTGTCGTTGGAAATAATAAAACTGAAACCAACATCATTGGTACACTAACGATCAGCGTTGCTTTCACCCGTCCCATTCCCAATTTGTCTTGCACTGATGCAATGATAACTTCTAAAATTGAAATAAGCGAAGTCAAGCCGGCAAATACCAACGAACCGAAGAATAAAATTCCAATTAATTCGCCAAATGGTGCTTGAGAGATAATGGTTGGAAAGGCAATAAATGCCAACCCAATACCGGAGGCTGCCACTTCAGAAACTGGTTTACCTGCCGCCGCCGCCATAAAACCAAGTGCTGCAAACACCCCAATACCCGCCAATACTTCAAAGCTGCTGTTAGCAAAACCAACCACCAAGCCAGAACCCGTCAAGTCTTCTTTTTTCTTCAGATAAGACGAATAAGTCAACATAATGCCGAAACCTACTGACAATGAGAAGAAGATCTGCCCGTATGCAGCCACCCAAACCGAAGCATCACTTAATTTTGACCAATCCGGTGTAAACAGCGTATCCAACCCTTGCACTGCGCCTGGTAAAAATAGCGAACGTACCACCAAAATAAGGAACATCAACAACAATAATGGAATGAAAATTGATGACGATTTTGCGATACCCTTTTGTACCCCTAATGCCAAAATGCCGATAGATACCAACCAAACTGCCAATAAAGGCCAGGTTACCGATGCTACAAAGTCAAAACTAACCCCTGGTTCACTCGACATCTTCAAATAATCATTAAAGAAGAAGCTGCTTGGATCCGCCCCCCAACTATGATTAATGGAAAAGAAAGTATAAGACGTCGCCCAACCGATAATCACGGCATAATACAACCCGATGATCACGCAAATCATCACCTGCCACCAACCTATGGTTTCCATGCCACCAAATAAACGACGAAATGCCAGTGGCGGAGAACCACGATATTTATGTCCAATAGCATAATCTAAAAACAGCAATGGAATTCCCGCAGTCAACAGCGCGACAACATACGGTAAAATAAATGCGCCACCACCATTTTCATAAGCTACATAAGGGAAACGCCAAATGTTTCCCAACCCGACAGCGGATCCAATCGCCGCAAAAATAAAAGCACGGCGTCCGGAAAATGTCTCACGTGAAGACGGCATACCTGCATTATGTTGAGACATAGCTCAACCTCCTAAAGTTATTGTCATTATTTAAAGAATAAGAATAGATAATATCTAACGGTGAGAACTATATAGTAAATTTTCACTTAAAAAAAGTACCCCACTTTAAAAAATCACTATTAAATTGCTTTAATTGCTATTTAATTATCTTACAAACCGCACTTTTTATACCTGATTATTTCCTGTGATAAAATGATGCATCAACATTTTTGCCATTTACAACTGCAATTATTCAAAATAAGATGCTAAAAACAGCCATTTAATCAGGAGAAAATACCATGTCTAAATTTAACGCATTACAAAAAAATCGCCGCTCAATTTATAGTATCGGTAAAAATGTTACATTATCACAAGATCAACTTACTGCTTTAATTAAAGACGCTGTGCGCGAAGCGCCGTCCTCTTTCAACTCACAATCTTCCCGCGCAGTCATTTTGTTCGGTGCAGAACATGAAAGGCTATGGAATATTGTATTAGATACGTTACGCAGCATGATCCCGGCAGAAGCTTTTGCCGCCACAGAGACCAAAGTAAATAACTGCTTCAAAGCGGGTTTTGGAACCGTATTATACTTTGAAGATCAAAACGTAGTCACTGGCTTACAACAGCAATTCGCTGCTTATGCTGATAACTTCCCTATTTGGTCAGAACAAGCCAGCGGCATCGCACAATATGCAGTTTGGCTAGCCTTAGCAGAAGCCGGAATAGGCGCCACCTTACAACATTACAACCCAATTATCGACGAAACTGTTGCCAAAATCTGGGACATTCCGGCAAGCTGGAAACTACGCGCCCAAATGCCATTTGGCAGCATCGAAGCCGCCGCTGGTGAAAAAACCTATATGGAGGATGAACAACGTTTTAAAGTTTTTGGTTAAGCTGTAAAAATTAACCGCACTTTTAACATAAAAATAGATAAAAGTGCGGTTAATTTAAGTCTCTGGGGTGGGATTTATTATTTACGCATATCTAACAAATGATCGGCATTTTCTAAGGTTACCACAGTCCACGGTACATCATAACGTTTAGATTTTCCATCATTCCAGTCCATTTTTCCTTGATATTGTTGCCAAATATCTGACATTGGTTGATAACTGTCGCCAACTACGGCTTTCATCACAACATCAATCGAACCATGAATTTGCCCTCTGGCATCTTGTAAAATTGAAGTCATTTTCTTCTCTTTTACCGCATGAATCGCATCACTTACACCATCAACACCAGCTATTGCAAAATCATACACATTTAAACCCGCACTTTGAATCGCTTCGATTGCGCCGAGTGCCATTTCATCATTTTGTGCAATTACCCCATTAATTTTACCACGATGTTTTTGTAGCCAGTTTTCCATTAACGGAATCGCTTCTGAACGAGACCAATTTGCGGTTTTTCGTTCTAAAATTGTAATATTTCCTTCACCACATTCAGCAATGGCGCGTTCATTACCTTGCCCACGTTGAATTTCTCCAGAGCCGCCTTTCGGACCTTCAATAATCACAACATTCCCTTTGCAGTTCATTTTTTCCAATACGGCTTTCGCTTCTAAATATCCGCCTTCAACATCATCAGACACCACCTCACTTGTCATTTTATCGGTATTTAAACGCGCATTTGTCACCACGACCGGAATATTCGCTTTATTCGCCATCGTCACAACATCAATATTAGCTTCATAATCCATTGGATTAATAATAATCGCATCGGTTTTGGTTTGAATTGCTGTTTCTGCTTGATTATTTTGCACCAACGGATCATAACGCCCATCATAAATAGTTAATGTTGCTAATCCTTGTTTTACCGCAGGATGATCCTTTGCTGATTTTTCCATTAATTGCACAAATTCCGCTTTCATTCCGTACATTAAAATTGAAATTTTAACGGGTGATTTTTGTGCAATTGCTGTCGTTGAAACCGCCAATGCAACTGATGTTAAGAGCCATTTTTTCATAACATAAATCCTCTTTAAGTTGAGAAAACCGTGTTATACAACAACACATTATCGACGTTGTTTGCGTGATGGATCTAACATCACAGCAACAACAATAAGTACACCTTTTATCAGCTGTTGGTAATACGACTGTACCCCCAACAAATCCAATCCATTATTCAAAACTCCGATAATCAAAATTCCGAAAAACGTTCCCATTAATGTCCCGACCCCACCAACCATACTCGTTCCGCCAATCACAACCGCAGCAATTGCATCAAGTTCATAAGCTGTTCCTGCATTTGTTTGTGCCGAACCGGTTCTTGCTGTCAAAATTAATCCGGCTATCGCAGCTAAAACACCGCAGAAGGTATAAACCAAGACTTTAATTTGAAATACATTAATCCCTGAAGTGCGGGTACTTTTTTCATTTCCACCGACAGCATAAATATAACGACCAAACGGCATTTTATTTAAGATTATCCACGCAATGACAAAGATGAAAATAAATACCACTACCGGAATAGGAATACTGTCAAATAAATAACCGTTTCCTAACCAGCGAAAATCAGGATTTAATTGTGAAACAGGGTTACCGTCGGTTGAAAGTAAGGTTAATCCGCGTGCAATTGATAACATTCCCATCGTAACAATAAAGGGTTGTAAATTATATTTAGCAATCACCGCACCATTAATAAAACCAGCCAATGCCCCTACTATAATTGCAATAAAAACAGGTAACCAAAGTGCCATATCAGTATCGCCAATCGCAAGGCTACCGCTAGTCGCAAAACGAGCAGAAATAATACCGGCTAGAGCCAACACTGCCCCAACAGATAAATCTACACCTGCAGTAATAATAACGAATGTCATACCTATTGCTAAAATGCCATTGATAGACACTTGTCGCAAAATAATCAGCGCATTATCTCTACTTAAAAAGTAGTTATCTGCCCAATTTCCATAATAAACTGAAATTTCACCAGCAATCGTAATCGCCAAACACAATGCAATAAATGCAAAAATAATTCCGTAGCGATTTAATGTTTTCTTATAATCTAGCTTATTTAGCGATAATATATTATTCATAATTTTACCTTTATTATAAATCAGACGGATAAGTTCATCAGTGTTGCTTGTGTTAATTCACCTCTTGTCAAAACACCGTTTATTTTTCCATTTTT
>NZ_VDHF01000122.1:0-751 GCF_006228025.1 Testudinibacter crocodili | reverse complement strand
TGTCTAAAGAAAAATTTGAACGTACAAAACCGCACGTTAACGTGGGAACAATCGGCCACGTTGACCATGGTAAAACAACTTTAACCGCAGCTATCACCACTGTATTGGCAAAAACCTACGGCGGTGCTGCGCGTGCATTCGATCAAATCGATAACGCGCCGGAAGAAAAAGCACGTGGTATCACCATCAACACTTCACACGTGGAATACGACACCCCAACTCGCCACTATGCGCACGTTGACTGCCCAGGACACGCCGACTATGTGAAAAACATGATCACCGGTGCGGCACAAATGGACGGCGCAATCTTAGTTGTTGCAGCGACTGATGGCCCAATGCCACAAACCCGTGAACACATCCTGTTAGGTCGCCAAGTAGGTGTACCTTACATCATCGTATTCTTAAACAAATGCGACATGGTGGATGACGAAGAGTTATTAGAATTAGTTGAAATGGAAGTGCGTGAACTTCTGTCTCAATACGATTTCCCAGGCGATGACACGCCAATCGTACGTGGTTCTGCGCTGAAAGCGTTGGAAGGCGATGCAGAGTGGGAAGCGAAAATCATCGAATTAGCCGGTCACTTGGATACTTATATCCCAGAACCTGAGCGTGCGATTGACCAACCGTTCTTGTTACCAATCGAAGACGTGTTCTCAATCTCTGGTCGTGGTACAGTAGTTACCGGACGTGTTGAGCGCGGTATCGTACGTACGGGTGATGAAGTTGAAATCGTCGGTATCAAAGCGAC
>NZ_VDHF01000121.1:0-8462 GCF_006228025.1 Testudinibacter crocodili | reverse complement strand
TTGTCTACTATGCCCAATATTAGTTCAATATTTTTATTTGAGACGACTATTCGCTGCGATAAGCCGTGAAGCAGTATAAGGTTAATTGAATAACCCAGCCGATAGAAAATGCGAACAGTAGCGTGGCGAAGCCCAGGGTGCCGCCGAGTAAAAAGCCGATCAGGGCGACGCTGCTTTCCATGAGGGTGCGTACCAAACCGACTTTGAGTTTAAAGCGTTGGCATAGTCCGACCATTAAGCCGTCGCGTGGGCCGGCGCCCATATGACAGGTGAGGTAAAAGGCGGAGCCGATGCCCATCAATAAAATGCCGATCACAGCATAGCCGAACTGTCCAAGTGCGGTTGCAGGCGAGGCGACCATTTTAGCGGTGACGCCAAGCGCAATCGCGATCAGGATAATATTTAACACCGTGCCCAGACCGATTTTTAAATGCAGCGGAAACCAGCATAACATCACCAGACAACTGACGATAAAAGAAGCAACGCCGACACTTACCTCGGTTTGCAGGGCGATGCCCTGTGACAAAATTGTCCAAGGGGCAGAGCCGAGATTGGAGACCAACAAAAATCCTTCCCCGATGCCGACCAAGATCAGCGAAATGCACAGCGGTAGAAAACTACGCCTTTTGAACTCCCATAACCGGCTGGCGCTCCATTTGGTTTTTGGGAGAACGGCAAACTGTTTTTTGAAGGTATTAACGGTCATAGATTTCCGAGAGTGAGCAGTATCCACATCATTCTAATCGTGTTCTGCTCAATTGCTAAATCATTTTTTAGTATCAGTGAGCTAAATTGAGAAATATCCCAGTTAGTTGACGGTGATCACAGTTTTAATCTTGTGGGCGAAAGGTGAATTCTATACCATTTGTTTTTTAGAGTAGAGGATATTGAGGGAGCACTTATGTTAGCAACATTACAGGATATTCTGGACACGGTTAAAGCCGAAAATTTGACCTATCAACAAAAATTAATGACATTAGGCAATATTGCGGAGCGTTTGTTTGATCCGAGAGAACTGTTGGGTTATAGCGATGAAGAGTGGCAATATCTTCAAAATCAAATGATCTGTGATTTGAATGAAGGCTATGCAGTTTATCGTCCGCGCTACATTCTGCCGGATTATTCGGTCTATGTTAAAAAGGGTTGTCGCTTTCTTGATCTGCCGATACCAAAAACTCTTGATGACGTGTTGGACGGATTGCTGATTATTTACTCCCATGTTCCGTCTATTACCACGTTTCCGGTTTATATCGGACGGTTAGACAGCTTGCTGGAGCCGTTTATTTGTGACGAAGCGCAAGACTATATCAAAATTAAACGCTTTTTAAATCATATTGATAAAACCGTGCCGGACTCTTTTTGTCACGCCAATATCGGTCCTTATGAAACCCGTGCCGGACGGTTGATTCTACAGGCAGTGATCGAGTTGGAAAACACGACGCCGAATATGACGATTCGTTACGATAAAAACAAAACCTCGCGTGAATTTGCTGAGTTAGCGGCAAAAGCCTGTTTGTTGGTGTCCAAGCCATCGTTTGCCAATGATGCTTATTATCGTGCCGATTTGGGCGAGGAGTATGGCGTTGCCAGCTGTTATAACGCTTTGCCGGAATGTGGCGGGGCTTATACCTTGACTCGTTTGCGTTTGGGTACGATAGCCAGAGCTTGCGGCTCGGTCACGGAAATGGTGGAACAACTGTTGCCGAAAGTGGCGAAATTGGCACTTTCTACCATGGATAAGCGGCATCAATTTATTGTTGAACAGAGTAATTTTTTCAAGACCAGCTTTTTGGAGCAAGAAGGCTTTATTAAACGCACCAATTTTACCGGCATGTTTGCGATTGTCGGTTTGGCTGATGCCACCAACCACCTGTTGCGGCAAGAGGGGTTGAACGAAACCTTTGGGCAGAGTGCGCGAGGTGAGGAAATTGCCACTGCAATCATGCAAAAATTAAAAAGCGTGAATGACAGCCATATCGGGGTTTACGCCGAAAGAACCGACAACCACTATTTGTTGCATGCCCAAGTGGGCGCCAGTATTGATCCGGAAGATAAATTGAATACGCCAGCACATCGGGTCAAAGTCGGACAAGAGCCGACCTTATTAGCACACTTAAAACAATCCGCGCCGTATCATCAATATTTTCCGTCCGGCACTGGAGACTTGTTTGCCTTTGATCAAACCTATGTTGATCACCTTGATGCGGTGGTGGATATCATTGACGGCGCCTTTGCACTGAATTATCGCTATATCACCACCTATCTGAAAAATACCGATTTGATTCGGGTGACCGGCTATCTGGTGAAGAAAAGCGAAGTCGAACGTTTCCGTCAAGGCGAGGCAGTATTGCGTGATACTACTTGGTTTGGTGCGGGAACCGATGACTGCGCGCAAGTTTTTGACCGCCAACTGCGTGATCAGGGCAATGTCAATGCCGCATAACGGGTTGTTGTCAGATAATGATTCAAAGTGCGGTTCGCTGACCGCACTTTCCGATATTACGCTACCGCTGCACCGCATTATTCCCTTTTCCAACGTTGAAGGTGCTGGCAATCGCATCAGTATTTTTCTGCAAGGCTGCAAATTGAATTGTTTGTATTGCCACAACCCAGAAACTATTCCGAGATACAGCGCCGACAGTAAACGGGTTAGTCTGCGTTATCTGTATGATCAAGTTCAAGATTCAATGCCGTTTATTCGCGGCGTGACGATTTCGGGTGGCGAGCCGACCATTCACCATCGTAAATTAGTGCCGCTGTTTCAGGCGTTGCGCCAACTGGGTTTAAGTTGTTATTTGGATTCGAGTGGTTTTTTTGAGTTTGAACCGATGCAAGAGTTGATTGCACTGACCGATAAATTTTTATTTGATCTGAAAGGCAGCGGCTTGGGCTTGCAGGCACTTTGCTTTGAGCGTAAAAATCAGAGCGGAAAAGTGCCGGATAGTTTGATCGCGACACAGCGAATAAAATCGGCAAATTTAACTCGTAATCTTGATAATTTGCGCCGTCTGTTAGCGCTGGGGAAAATCGAAGAGGTCCGCTTGGTTGTGATGCTCGATTTTGTTGACAGCTACGAATTGATCGAACAGACGGCAATGCTGCTCAAAGAGCACCCAGAGGTGATTTTCAAGCTGATTCGCGTGCATGCAAAAGGCACGCGTGATCCGGCTGGTATTGCGGCTCATACCCCAGATATCGGCTATATGAATCAGTTGGAACAATATGCCAAAAAGTGCGGTATCAATAGGGTGATAACTGTTTGTTAAATCAACATTTCGGTGTGTTTTTTAAACAAGAGCGCTGAATATTTTTCAGATTAGTTGATTTTGATCGCATTATGGAAATTATTTTCAGATTTTTTTGGAAAAAGGCGTATAGTTGCACCAATCAATAAGCTATCAAATCGACTATCTTTAATAGAAATTGATATATTTTAAGCTGTGTTTTTTATAACAAAAATTTTAAAGACTATTTTAGAGGTAATTATGGACTCATTAATGAGCATATTAGGCATCATTGTGCTGTTGGGCATTGCATTCCTATTATCAAACAATCGTAAAGCGATTAACCTTCGTACGGTGTTGGGGGCATTAGCGATTCAAGTCAGTATCGGTGCATTGATTCTTTATGTGCCGGCAGGGCGTGATGCACTTTTAGCTGCTGCGGAAGGTGTACAGAAAGTAATCAATTATGGTAATGACGGGATTGGCTTTTTATTTGGCGGTTTGGTCAGCGATAAAATGTTCGAAGTCTTTGGCGGTGGCGGTTTCGTATTTGCGTTGCGGGTATTGCCAGCCATTATTTTCTTCGCCTCGTTGATTTCAGTGTTGTATTACATCGGTGTAATGCAGTGGGTGATCAAAATTATCGGTGGTTTCCTGCAACTGGTGTTGAAAACCTCCAAAACCGAATCGATGTCGGCAGCAGCCAATATTTTTGTTGGGCAAACTGAAGCGCCGTTGATTGTGAAACCGTATATCGCCAAAATGACCGAATCGGAGCTGTTTGCGATTATGTGTGGTGGTTTGGCGTCGGTTGCCGGGGCGGTCATGATCGGTTATGCGCAAATGGGAGTACCGTTGCCGTATTTAATCGCAGCTTCGTTTATGGCGGCACCGGGCGGCTTATTGTTTGCTAAAATTTTGATTCCACAAACCGAACACCCGCATGATGATTTGGATCACGATGCAGTGGAAGAAAAACCGTCTAATGTGCTAGATGCTGCTGCTGCGGGAGCGTCTTCCGGTATGCAATTGGCACTGAATGTTGGCGCAATGTTGTTGGCATTTATCGCCTTGATCGCCTTGTTGAACGGGATTATTGGTGGCATCGGCAGTTGGTTTAACTATCCGGAGCTGTCACTGCAAATTATTTTAGGCTGGGTGTTCCAACCGTTGGCGTATGTTATCGGGGTGCCATGGAATGAAGCACAAGTCGCTGGTTCAATGATCGGGCAAAAACTGGTTATCAATGAATTTGTGGCTTACATGGATTTTGTGAAATATCTGGGCGCAGAAGCGCCAATGGTGCTGACTGAAAAAACTAAAGCTATCATTACCTTTGCTTTGTGTGGTTTTGCCAACTTCAGCTCTATTGCAATCTTGATTGGTGGTTTGGGTACTATGGCGCCAAACCGTCGTTCCGATGTCGCTCGCTTAGGGATTAAAGCGGTTATTGCCGGTTCTTTATCGAACCTGATGAGTGCTGCAATTGCCGGCTTGTTTATCGGTTTGACCGGTGCAGCATTAGTCGGATAATTCGTCAAAAAATAACGAATATTTAAACACCACGCCAGGCGTGGTGTTTGTCATTGGTATTTGATGTAACAAGGTAGTGTGAAAATGAATACATTAGAAAATAGAGAGTCTTCAGCCAAACTGGCATTAAGTTTGATGGATTTGACCAGCTTAAATGATAATGACAGCGATGCAGTCATTATCGAATTGTGCCGGCAGGCAAAAACAGATTTTGGTTCGCCAGCGGCGATTTGTGTGTACCCACGCTTTATTCCGATTGCGCGCAAAACCTTGCGCCAACTTGGCTTGAACCAGGTGAAAATTGCCACCGTAACCAACTTTCCACATGGCAATGACGACATCGAAATTGCGGTCAGTGAAACCAAAGCAGCCATTGCTTACGGTGCAGATGAAGTCGATGTGGTGTTTCCATACCGCACTTTGATCAGCGGTGATCAAAAGTGCGGTTTTGATTTGGTCAGTCGTTGTAAACAAGTTTGTGCCGAGCGTGGTGTGTTGTTGAAAGTGATCATCGAAAGCGGCGAATTACAGCAAGCGGAGTTGATCCGTTTGGCATCGGAAATTTCGATTCGTGCCGGTGCTGATTTTATCAAAACCTCGACCGGTAAAGTAAAAGTCAATGCGACCTTGGAATCCGCAGCGGTTATGTTACAAACCATTGTGGATTTGCAAGTGCAAGATCGGGTCGGTTTTAAAGCGGCCGGTGGCGTACGCACCGCACAAGATGCGCAGCAGTATCTGCAATTAGCCGCAGATATTCTCAGTGCTGACTGGATCAACCCGACACATTTCCGCTTTGGCGCCTCTGGTTTGCTGAACGATTTGTTGGGAACTTTAAGTGGTAAAAGCCAGTCTAAAACAACGAGTGGATATTAGTGATATCAATAGTTATAACAATAGTCATAACAATAGGAAAATAAAATGAAAAGAGTCTTTATTTTAATGATGGATTCGTTTGGAATCGGGGCTGCCGCCGATGCGGATAAATTTGGAGATGTCGGGTCTGATACTTTAGGGCATATTGCTGAGCAATGTGCAGCAGGCAAAGCGGATAACGCCGAGCGTAGCGGTGCGTTGAAACTGCCTAACCTAACCAAATTGGGTTTGGCGCTGGCAGCAAAAGAATCAACCGGGCGTGTGCCGGCAGGCATGGATGGCGATGCAGAGGTGATCGGTGGCTATGCTTTTGCCAAAGAGATCTCATCTGGCAAAGATACGCCATCAGGTCACTGGGAAATCGCTGGGGTGCCGGTGCTGTTCGACTGGGGCTATTTTAAAGATCATCAAAACAGCTTTCCACAAGAACTCTTAGACAGAATCGTAGCAAAGAGCGGTATCCCGGGCTATTTGGGCAATTGTCACTCTTCTGGTACCGTCGTATTGGACGACTTGGGCGAAGAGCATATGAAAACCGGCAAACCGATTTTCTATACTTCTGCGGATTCCGTATTCCAAATTGCCTGTCATGAAGAGACTTATGGCTTGGAAAAATTGTACGAATTGTGCCATATCGTGCGTGAAGAGCTGGAAGGCTACAATATCGGTCGTGTGATTGCCCGTCCGTTTGTGGGTGACAAAGCCGGCAATTTCAAACGCACCGGCAACCGCCATGATTATTCGGTGCAACCACCATCAGCTACAGTACTGCAAAAACTGGTCGACGAAAAACAAGGCGAAGTGGTTTCGATCGGCAAAATCGCTGATATTTATGCCCACACTGGGATCACGAGCAAAGTGAAAGCGACCGGCTTGGAAGAGATTTACGACAAAACGATTGTTGAGATCAAAGCCGCCGGCGACAACACCATTGTGTTCCCGAACTTTGTCAATTTTGATTCGGACTATGGTCATCGCCGTGATGTAGCAGGCTATGCCCAAGCGTTGGAATATTTTGATTCGCGTCTGCCGGAAGTATTGAAACTGGTGGAAGAGGGCGATTTACTGATTATTACCGCTGATCATGGCTGTGATCCGACTTGGACTGGCACTGACCACACCCGTGAACATGTGCCGGTGTTGCTGTACGGCAGCGAGGTTCCGAAAGGCTTCTTGGGCAAACGTGAAACCTTTGCCGACATCGGGCAGACTATTGCTAATTATTTTGACCTGTCGCCAATGGATTACGGCACATCAATGATTAACTTTAACAAATAATTGAATCAAAAATAACTGATTAAAAAAGAGGACTAAAATTATGCCAACTCCACATATTAATGCTGTTGACGGCGCTTTTGCCGATGTTGTTTTAATGCCGGGCGATCCGTTGCGCGCCAAATATATTGCAGAAACCTTTTTAGATGACGCCAAAGAAGTGACCAATGTGCGTAATATGCTGGGTTACACCGGCACTTATAAAGGGCGCAAAATTTCGGTGATGGGGCACGGCATGGGGATTCCGTCTTGCTCGATCTATGCCAAAGAACTGATCACCGAATACGGTGTCAAAAAAATTATCCGTGTAGGCTCTTGCGGTGCGGTACGAATGGATGTCAAATTGCGTGATGTGGTGATCGGCGCCGGTGCTTGTACCGACTCAAAAGTCAACCGTATTCGCTTTAAGGATCATGATTTTGCAGCGATTGCCGACTTTGATATGACACAGGCAGCGGTGCAAGCGGCGAAGCAAAAAGGGGTAAACGTGCGGGTCGGTAACATCTTCTCTGCCGATCTGTTTTACACGCCGGATGTGGCGATGTTCGACGTGATGGAAAAATACGGTATTTTGGGTGTAGAAATGGAAGCTGCCGGTATTTACGGTGTTGCCGCTGAATTCGGTGCAAAAGCGCTGTGTATCTGCACCGTTTCCGACCATATTCGTACCCACGAACAAACCAGCGCTGAAGAACGCCAATTGACTTTCAACGATATGATCGAAATTGCATTGGAATCCGTGCTGATCGGTGATCAAGCGTAAATGCAGCAAAAGTGCGGTCTTACGATCAACTGATGATCAACTCACTGAAGCAGCCGAAGGGCTGCTTTTTTTGTCACTTATTTTTGCAACGTGCGATCTAAATTCCATATTTTTATACCAACGCAGGATTCAATTTCTGGCTAAGCATAATGTGAATCATTGTACACTCATTTTCTTGATAATAACGCAATGCGTTATTATAATATTAATGGACCAGGCTACGATGATTACACATTTTGCTTGTAAAAAAACGAAAGCATTTTTTCACGGTAAGCGTTTTGCAAAATTTATTTCTTTTGAAAGAATTGCCATCAGAAAGTTACAACAGCTGCATTCTGCAACTGATCTGGCGTTTCTTAGACTTCCTCCCGGCAATAAGTTAGAAGCCTTAAGGGGAGATCGAGAAGGGCAATACAGTATTCGGATTAACGATCAATGGCGAATCTGTTTTATTTGGCAGCATGGGCACGCTCACCATGTGGAAATAGTTGATTATCATTAGGGTCTGTTGATCTTTGTTTATATTTTGAGTTGTCGTTTAAAATGAGCACAATCTAGGCGTAAGCCGAAATCAATAGCGGGACTATTGATGAGGATTACAACGACGAGTGTGCTCATTTTAAACACAATCCGCAGGACTATGACTCTTTTTCGCCATTACTTTTCGCTACTACAGCGGCGTTAAAAGCTGTTCGTTTAGAATGACTAAACTTCACAACTTTTGCCTTGTATTGGAGAAAAAGTGTCTATAGCTCAAATTATAAACAAAGATCAACAGACCCTAGTAACTT
>NZ_VDHF01000120.1:0-1196 GCF_006228025.1 Testudinibacter crocodili | reverse complement strand
TTGCCCCACTACACAATAGTAATAAGGTTTGCATCTTTAGCCTTTTCTGTTAGCTTTGATAGGGTTTGGTGCTGGTTAAGCACGGATATTTTTGGTTCATCTGCCGCGCCCAGCGATCCAAGTGCGGTACCACTTCTGCTGGATTGATGCCGATAACATTCAGGCGGAAATGGAAAAAATCGATCACGCACACCACATATAACGTGGCAATATTCAGTTCTGTGCCTAGCTGTGCTAAGCGCTGTTCCAGATAACGCAACGAACGGATATTGCGTTCCATCATCTGCTGATGACGGCTGTGCCACCACTCTGCCGGATCGCGCAGCATACGCTCGCCCAAATACATCAGCGTATTTTCCATAATACCGTCGGTGATGGCGTGGAGATTCAACAGCTGCCAGCGGTTTTCCCCCTGCGGAAACAGCGGTGGTTTTTTGCCGAGACTGTCGAGATATTCTGCGATTAAGCTGCTGTTAAACAGCCACTCGCCCTGATCGGTTTGCAACGCAGGAATGCGTCCGAGCGGATTGTCCTGATTGTGCGGCGATTCCGCTTTGGCGGCGACGGTCGGCAGCAGCTCGACTTGTTGTTCCAACTGATGATAGGCAATCACTGACCGCACTTTGCGTACAAACGGACTGGTGGTGGAGTACCAAAGTTTCATGCTGACCTCTTAGACCAAATTAAATAGCGCCCGCAAATAAGTGGCGACCGATTCATCACGGTTCAGTCCGATTTGCTGCAAGTGCGGTAGCGCCGCTTTCACTCGTGGATCGGCATTGCCCATCACACAGCCGCGCCCAACTTCGGTCAGCATCTCAATATCATTCATGCCGTCGCCAAAGGCAATGCAATCGCTGAGCGCATATTGGCGATCTTGCAGCAAATGCGCCAACGCATTGGCTTTGGTCACCCCTTGGTTCATCACTTCCAGGCATTGCGGAGTGGAGTAGGTGATACTAACTTGATCCGCATAGCGCTGGCGGATTTGCTGTTCGACCGTTGCCAAATCAGCGGCGGTGCGCCCGACAAAAAACACTTTTTCCGTGCCTCTGCCGTGATGGCGGCTGAAATCGACTACGTTGTAATCAAAACCGGAATCTTTGTGGTATTTGCGTAACTGTTTTAAATCCACATTGATAAACCAACCGTCGTCCTGATAGGAATTCAGAATCACATTATTGTGGTCAATCTCC
>NZ_VDHF01000012.1:0-820 GCF_006228025.1 Testudinibacter crocodili | reverse complement strand
TCGTCTTGCACCAAACCGATGCCGCCGTTATTGATATTGTTGATGGTGGTGGTTAACTTAGTAATTTCACCACTGTTTTTATCGGCAATCGCTTTCACCGCATACAACTGTTTACCGCTGACCGCATCGGTTGAGGTGGTTGACACCGTGCCGTCTTTTAAGTTGGTGATTTTACTGCCACCGGTGCCCGCCAGTGCCACCGTGTCTTTGGCGGCATTGTATTTCACATTCAGGGCATCTGCGGCTTGCAGCGCAGTAATGTTGGTTTTATTGGTATTGGCAGTACTGTTAGCGGTATTGGCGGTGTTTTGTGCTGCCGTTGCCGTAGTCTGGGCGGCGGTGGCGGCGGTTCTCGCGCCGTCTGCAGTGGTCTTAGCCGTATTGGCAGTGGTTTGCACCCCAAACAGCTGCTTACCGTTAACCGCCTCGGTCGAGGTCGCCGAAACCGTGCCGTCTTTTAAGTTGGTGATTTTAGTACCGCCGGTGCCGGTCAGCGCTACCGCACTTTTATCGGCATTATATTTAACACTCAATTTATCCGCATTCTGTAAATTGGTGATATTGGTTTTATTGGTATTAGCCGTGCTGTTAGCAGTATTAGCGGTGTTTTGTGCTGCCGTTGCCGTGGTTTGGGCAGCCGTGGCGGCGGTTCTCGCGCCGTCTGCGGTGGTCTTGGCCGTATTGGCAGTGGTTTGCACCCCAAACAGTTGCTTACCGTTAACCGCATCGGTTGAAGTCGCCGAAACCGTGCCATCTTTTAAGTTAGTGATTTTAGTGCCACCGGTGCCCGCCAGTGCTACTGTGTCTTTGGCGGCATTGT
>NZ_VDHF01000119.1:0-2657 GCF_006228025.1 Testudinibacter crocodili | reverse complement strand
AATCCGCTGGACTATGACTCTTTTTCGCCATTACTTTCGCTACTACAGCGGCGTTAAAAGCCATTCGTTTAGAATCACTAAACTTCACGACTTTTGCCTTATTTATTTTCAAAAAGAGTGGCGAAAAATAGTCTATAGCTCAAATTATAAACAAAGATCAACAGACCCTAGTATAAGAATAAGGGATATTACTTATCCTATTTAGATTGAGAAAAAAGATTGCGATGAGGATCGTAAAATATTGTTTTTATTGGTTGAGAAAGATACCGCACTTTGCCTTTGTAAACAAAGTGCGGTTTGGGATGAGATTACAAACAGTTTTTTTCGCCGCGCGATAGGCTGATTAAGCCAGAGCGAACGACTTCAATTACCTCGGTTTCTTGTTTGACCGAGGCGATAAACGCATTCAGTTTATCCTTCGTACCAGCGAGCTGGATGGTGTAGCTTTTTGGCGTCACATCAATAATTTGCCCGCGATAAATATCGGATAGGCGTTTGACCTCGTCACGCGAATTGCCTTGTGCCCGCACTTTAAGCAGCATAATCTCCCGTTCAACATGCTCACAATCACTGAGGCTAATCACTTTGAATACATCGACCAGTTTATGTAATTGTTTCTCGATTTGCTCCAGCACTTTCTCTTCGCCAAAAGCTTCGATCGTCATGCGTGATAATGTCGGGTCATCCGTTGGTGCAACAGTCAGGCTTTCAATATTGAATGCCCGTTGTGAAAATAGACCAATAACGCGCGATAATGCGCCGGATTCATTTTCTAATAAGACTGAAATAATTCTACGCATTATGTTCTCTCCGTTTTACTTAAAATCATCTCGTTCATGGCGCCGCCTGCGATTTGCATCGGGTAAACGTGCTCGGTTTCATCGACCAGAATATCCACGAACACCAGTTTGTCTTTAATGGAAAAGGCATGTTGCAATTTCGTCTCCAACTCATCTGGGGTGTTGATTTGAATACCAACATGACCGTAAGCTTCCGCCAATTTGACAAAATCCGGCAGTGAGTTCATGTAGGATTGGGAATGACGTCCGGCATAAATAATATCCTGCCACTGCTTCACCATGCCTAAGAAACGGTTATTCAAACTGATGATCACCACCGGAATATTGTATTGTTGAGCGGTGGACAGCTCTTGAATATTCATTTGAATGCTACCATCGCCGGTGATGCACACTACACAGGCATCGGGATATGCTAGTTTCACACCCATTGCCGCCGGCAAGCCGAATCCCATCGTGCCGAGACCACCGGAATTGATCCAATGACGTGGTTTATCAAATGGATAATAAAGTGCGGCAAACATCTGATGTTGACCGACATCGGAAGCAATATAGGCTTCGCCGTGAGTTATTTTATAAATGGTTTCTACCGCTTGCTGTGGTTTGATTACGTTGCTACTGTGTTCATAATTCAAGCATTGGCGAGCGCGCCATTGCTCTATTTGCTGCCACCATGTCGTTAATGAAGCTTGTGATTTTAGGCTGGTTTCATCGCTTAATAATGATAAAAATTCATTTAAGACCAAATCAGCGCTGCCGACAATCGGGATATAGGTGTTGACATTCTTGGCAATAGACGTTGGATCAATATCAATATGGATCACTTTGGCATGCGGACAATATTTTTCCAAATTATTGGTAGTACGATCGTCAAAGCGCACTCCGATGGCGAGGATTAAATCACTTTCGTGCATGGCATTATTGGCTTCAAAGGTGCCGTGCATGCCCAGCATACCCAATGATTGCTTATCGGTTCCCGGAAATCCGCCCAATCCCATCAATGAGCTGACCACCGGCAAATTCAATTTTCTGGCAAATTCGGTGGCTTGTTCGGCACAATTGGCATTGATAATCCCGCCACCGATAAACATAACCGGTTTCTGGGCAACTAATACCGCTTTCAGCGCCCTCTTGATTTGACCTTTATGTCCGTGAATATTCGGATTGTAGGAGCGCAGCGTGATACTTTTCGGATAAACATAAGGAATTTTATTTGCCGGATTGACAATGTCTTTCGGTAGATCGATCACCACCGGACCAGGACGACCACTGGCGGCTAAATAAAAGGCTTTTTTGATGGTTTCGGCTAGGTCTTCCACGCGTTTGACCAAAAAGCTGTGTTTGACGACTGGACGAGAAATACCGACCATGTCACACTCTTGGAAAGCGTCGCTGCCGATTAAGGCGCTACGGACTTGACCGGAAAAAACTACAAGTGGAACGGAGTCCATATAAGCGGTGGCGATCCCGGTAATGGCATTGGTAGCACCGGGACCAGAGGTGACCAAGACGCAACCGACTTCTCCGGTGGCACGTGCGTAGCCGTCAGCCATATGTACCGCAGCTTGTTCGTGGCGCACCAAAATATGTTCGATGCCGCCATGGGTTTGAATTGCATCATAAATATCCAAAACAGAGCCACCCGGATAACCAAAGACGAATTTGACACCCTGATCTTGGATAGCCTGTACGATAATTTCAGCACCCGATAATTTTTTCATTACGCCCCCTGAGGTAAGTTAGCCATATCCACTAAATATGCTGTTATTTTTACGCCAACCGATTTCGGTTGTCCACTCTTTTTTATTGGGGGTTAAGGCGTATTTTGGCAATTTAAAAGATTTAAATGCTGTATAAATT
>NZ_VDHF01000118.1:0-14111 GCF_006228025.1 Testudinibacter crocodili | reverse complement strand
CTTTGTTTATATTTTGAGTTGTTGTTTAAAATGAGCACAATCTAGGCGTAAGCCGAAATCAATAGCGGGACTATTGATGAGGATTACAACGACGAGTGTGCTCATTTTAAACACAATCCGTAGGACTATGACTCTTTTTCGCCACTACTTTTCGTACTACAGCGGCGTTAAAAGCCGTTCGTTTAGAATCACTAAACTTCACAACTTTTGCCTTATTTATTAGCGAAAAGAGTGGCAAAAAAGAGTCTATAGCTCAAATTATAAACAAAGATTAACAGACCCTAGAAAAAGAGAGTAGATTATGTTTGGAAAAGGCGGCTTAGGCAACTTGATGAAGCAGGCGCAGCAAATGCAAGAGCGTATGCAAAAAATGCAGGAAGAAGTGGCGAAACTGGAAGTTACTGGTGAATCCGGCGCCGGTTTGGTAAAGGTCACCGTCAACGGGGCACACAATTGTCGCCGTATCGAAATTGACCCATCATTGATGGAAGATGACAAAGAGATGCTGGAAGATCTGGTCGCAGCAGCATTTAACGATGCTGTGCGCCGTGCCGAAGAGTTGCAAAAAGAAAAAATGTCTTCGGTTACCTCCGGTATGCAGTTGCCACCAGGCTTCAAGATGCCGTTTTAAATAAAAGTATTTATCTTAGAACCGCACTTTAAAGTGCGGTTCAGGTTATAGACAAAGATATTTAATGAGGCAAAGTAGGGGCGGATTATATATCCGCCCGTTTTTGCAATTCGACATAAGCACTTAATCTACAAAGGAAAAGCTCAACATCCAGTTCGGGCGGATATATAATCCGCCCCTACTTTTACAATAAATATTGTGCGTTTTCACCTTTGTCAGCAGCCTGAATTGCACTTTAAAGTGCGGTTTGTTTATTAAAAAATCAGTGAACAAGTTTAAAAATGCAAATTAGTCCACTATTGGAACACTTAATGGAGGCGCTACGTTGCCTCCCCGGCGTCGGACCTAAATCGGCACAACGCATGGCTTACCATCTATTGCAGCGCAATCGCAGTGGCGGTATTAATTTGGCGCAAGCCTTGCAGGAAGCCATGAGCAAGATTGGGCACTGTAGTCAATGCCGCACCTTTACTGAAGAAGAGTGCTGTGCAATTTGTAAAAATCCTCGTCGTCAGCAGAACCGCCAGTTGTGTGTGGTTGAAATGCCGTCTGATATTCAAGCCCTAGAACTGACCGGACAATATTCCGGCCGCTATTTTGTGCTGATGGGACATCTTTCACCGCTAGATGGCATCGGACCGCGCGATATCGGGTTAGACTTGTTACAGCAGCGCTTGCAACAAGAAGCCTTTGAAGAAGTGATTTTGGCAACCAATCCGACGGTAGAAGGTGATGCAACGGCAAATTATATTGCTGAACTTTGCCGACAATATGACATTCATGTCACTCGCATTGCCCACGGTATTCCGGTGGGCGGTGAGCTGGAAAACGTGGACGGTACTACCTTGTCACACTCGTTTTTGGGGCGGCGTTCAGTGAAGTAACTTGCAGATGAATAACAAACGAAAAAATAAAGCAAAATTTATATGAGAGGCTCGATAAGATGAATAATAAAGACTACCTGATTGATATTACTGAACAAAATTTTAATGAAGTGCTTCAGCTTAGCCAGCAGTTTCCATTGGTATTCAGCTTTTATATGCCTGGCGATACCGCCTCAGAAAACTTTACCGCACTTTTAGTGCGTCTGGCGGAGCAGCATAATGGCGCATTTGTGTTGGTGAAAGTCAATTGTGAGCAACAGCAGACCATTGTGCGTCAATTCCAAATTCAAGCCGTACCGACCACCTATCTGTTTAAAGATGGCGCACCGATAGACGCTTTTCCCGGCGTGTTGCCGGAGGAAGAGCTGAAAACCCGCTTGGCGTTGATTTTACCGCGAGAAGAAGAGATAAAATTTAATCAGGCGTTGGACTATCTGCAAGCAGAGGATTACGACCATGCGCTGCCTTTGCTGAAAGAGGCGTGGAGTTTGTCGGATCGTAAAAACAGTGAAATTGCGCTGCTGTATGCCGAAACCTATATCGCGATCAAAAATACCGAAGCCGCACAAGAGATTTTAAACCAGATCCCGATTCAGGATCGAGACAGCCGTTGGCAGGGGTTGCAGGCGCAGATCGAATTATTGATTCAAGCGGCAGATACGCCGAAAATCCAGCAACTGCAACAGGATTTCAGCCGTAATCCCAGCCCTGAAATCGCCTTGAAATTGGCGTTGCAACTCCATCAAGCTGGGCGCAACGAAGAGGCGTTAGCGTTACTGTTCGGCTTTTTAAAGCAGGATTTGAACGTGGCGAACGGCGAATTGAAACAACAATATCTATCGATTCTGGCAGCAATTGGCAGCAGCGATCCGGTGACCAATAAATATCGCCGTTTACTTTACGCCTTGCTGTATTAAGGCAACAAATTCAATGGCGAATTGACGGCTTTTCGCTATAATGATGACATTCGACAACAGAAAATGGAGTCAGGATAATGACAGTTAAACATTGCAAATTATTGATTTTAGGTTCCGGTCCGGCGGGTTATACCGCAGCGGTTTATGCGGCACGGGCAAATTTGAATCCGGTGTTGGTCACAGGGCTGCAACAAGGTGGACAGTTGACCACCACCACTGAAATTGAAAACTGGCCGGGGGATTATGCTGATACCACTGGTCCGGAATTGATGCAGCGTATGTTGCAACACGCAGAAAAATTTAATACCGAAATTGTGTTTGATCATATCAATCAGGTGGATCTAAGCGTGCGCCCGTTTAAATTGAGCGGTGATACCCAGAGTTTCACTTGCGATGCGTTGATTATTGCTACCGGCGCCTCCGCCAAATATTTGGGCTTGGAGAGTGAAGAGAGCTATAAAGGGCGTGGTGTTTCTGCTTGTGCCACTTGCGACGGCTTTTTCTATCGCAACAAACCGGTTGCCGTGATTGGTGGCGGCAATACGGCGGTGGAAGAAGCGTTATATTTGGCGAATGTTGCCTCTGAAGTACATTTGGTGCATCGTCGTGATCAATTCCGCAGTGAGAAAATTTTGTTGGATCGGCTGATGAAACGGGTCGAAGAAGGCAAAATCGTACTGCACACCAAACGCACGTTACAAGAAGTGTTGGGCGATGAAATGGGTGTTACTGGCATTCGTGTGCAGGATACTGAATCGACTCAGACTGAAGACATCAAATTGGACGGTGTATTTGTAGCAATCGGCCATTCACCGAATACCGCACTTTTCGATGGACAACTGGCGTTGAACAACGGCTATATCGTGGTGAAATCCGGATTAGAAGGTAATGCTACCGCCACTTCTGTTGAGGGTGTCTTTGCTGCCGGTGATGTGATGGATCACAATTATCGCCAAGCGATCACGTCTGCTGGCACCGGATGTATGGCAGCACTGGATGCGGAACGTTATCTGGACGCATTGGAAAATTAATCCGTTTAATCGAGATAGAGCATAGCAGTTGCTATGCTTTTGTTTTTTTTAAGGACTTTTGATGAATAAGGCTCGGCAGAAAGTCGTTGCCAAGTGGCTGCGTCAACAACAAAAAATAATAAAAGCTCCGCTTTATTTGAATATCCTGCTCGGCTGTTTAAGTGCGGTTTTACTGATTGGACAAACTTGGTTGCTGGCGATGATCTTGGACGGTTTTATTATTCAACAACAACCACGCCAACAATTTCTCAGTGCATTTATCGGCTTGTTCGGTATTTTTTTGTTGCGCGCCTTAATACTTTATCTGCGTGAGCGGTTAGGTTTTTATGGCGGACAACGTCTGCGACAAGTCATTCGGCGTCAAGTGCTGGATAAACTAAGTGCGGTCGGACCGGTTGCGATGAAAATCCATCCGAGCGGCACTTGGGCTACGATCGTGCTGGAACAAGTGGAAAACTTACACAATTTCTATGCCCGCTACCTTAGTCAACAATTTTTATCGCTATTGATCCCTTTGATTATTTTGATTGCCGTTTTCCCGATCAACTGGGTTAGCGCCTTGATTTTATTGTTTACAGCACCGTTGATCCCGATTTTTATGGCGTTGGTTGGTTTGAAAGCGGCAGAAACCAGTCAACGTAATATTACCGTGCTGGGACGATTGAGTGGGCAGTTTTTGGATCGTTTGCGTGGTTTAGAAACCTTGCGCTTGTTTGGGCGCACTGAACAGACGCTACAGAGTATGAATCAGGCTGCCGATGAATTCCGCCGCAGCACCATGGATGTACTGAAAATTGCGTTCTTGTCTTCTGCGGTCTTGGAGTTTTTTACCTCGATTTCGATTGCGATGATGGCAGTCTATTTTGGTTTCAGCTATTTGGGGCAGATTAGCTTTGGCAGTGGTGGCGTGATATTGGCGCTGTTTGTCGGTTTTTTCAGCCTGATTTTAGCACCGGAGTTTTATCAACCATTGCGTGACCTTGGCACCTACTATCACGATCGTGCCGCTGCAGTTGCGGCGGCGGACGCGATAGAAGATTTTCTGTCGCAAGATTTTTTGACGGTACAAACAGAACAAAGCGAGAACATTATTGCTGATCAAACGGTTAGCATTACGGCACAACAGCTAGAGATCCTTAGCCCACAGGGGCAACCTTTAAGCCAGCCACTGAATTTCACACTCTCGCCTAAACAAAACGTGGCGTTGATCGGGCAGAGTGGTGCAGGCAAAAGTTCGTTATTGAATGTATTGCTCGGTTTTTTGCCGTATCGTGGCAGCTTGCAAGTGAACGGCATTGAAATACGCGAGTTAAATTTACAACAATGGCGACAACAAATTGCATGGGTCGGACAAAATCCCTTGTTGCTGCCGGGTAGTATTCGGGAAAATTTACTGTTGGGCAATCCTAAAGCCAGTGATCAGCAATTGCAACAGGCGTTACAAGCTGCTTATGCGCAAGAATTTACTGATAGGCTAGGTTTGGATTATTTGATACGTGAAGGTGGTTTGGGGCTTTCCGGCGGACAGGCGCAGCGTTTGGCGATTGCTAGAGCGCTATTACGCGATGCTGGTTTATTGTTGCTGGATGAACCGACCGCGAGTTTGGATGCACATTCTGAAAGTGCGGTTTTGAGTACGTTACAACAAGTCAGTCGTCTGCAAACGACCATCATGGTGACACATCGTATTGAAGATTTGCAACAGTCTGACCAAATTTGGGTGATGCGAGAAGGTGCTCTCGTGCAACAGGGAAGTTTTGCCGAATTACGTCAACAAGATGGCTATTTCGCCGAACTATTAAGCGAACGCCGACAGGCAATTGATTAACGGAGAGATTAAGATGCGTACGCTGTTGCCTTTTTTGGCGATATTTAAATATACGGCTTTCCGTTTACTGTTCGGCATTGTGCTGATGGTGTGCGGTTTGGCGGCAAGTGTTGGCTTGTTGACTTTGTCCGGCTGGTTTTTGGCAGCCGCTTCACTGGCTGGCACGAATATTTTATTTAATTTCTTCTATCCGTCTGCCGGTGTACGTGGTTTGGCAATCGGGCGTACCGCACTTCGGTATTTTGAACGGGTAGTGACCCATGATGCGACTTTTCGGGTGATTGCTCGGTTAAGAATGTCGGTGTTTACGCGTCTGATTCCGCTTTCTCCGGCGGTTTTAGCACGGTATCGCAACAGCGATTTGCTGAATCGGTTGGTCGCTGATGTAGACACGTTGGATAGTCTGTATTTACGGCTGGTCGCACCGTTTATCAGTGCTGCGATGGTGATTCTGTTTCTATTTTTAGGGCTGAGTCTGATTGATGGTTCGTTGGCATTGTTCCTAGCACTGACGTTATTTGCACTATTGATTTTGATTCCGGTGCTATTTTATCAATTAGGCAAAAAATTTGGCGAGCAATTAGTGCAAGAACGCGCAAATTATCGAGTGCGTTTTCTCGATTGGCTGCAAAATCAAGCAGAGTTATTGCTATTTAATGTAGAGCCTGAACAGCGGCAAGCACTGCAAAGCAGTGAACACCAGTGGCAACGGTGGCAGGCTAAAGAAGCGAATTTAAGTGGTTTATCGGCGGCGCTGTTGCTGTTGGGGAACGGCACGATTGTCGTGGTGATGCTGTGGCTGGCTGGTGGTACTGATTTTGCCGATCAAAGCTATTTGCGCTTGGCTAATATTGCGCTGTTCACCTTCTCAGCGCTGGCTTCATTTGAGATTTTAATGCCGCTTGGCGCCGCTTTTTTGCGCTTGGGGCAGGTGATCAGTTCCGCAGAGCGAGTGAATGACATCATTCAACAGCAACCGTTGGTGTTATTTGACGGGCAACAGTCAGAATTTGTGAGTAATGAAACGCTGTTGGTTGTCGAGAACGTGACTTTTGCTTATCCGGAAGCGAGTGAGTCGGCAACAGCTCAGCAATGTGCAGTTTCAACACCCGTGTTGCAAGGGATCGATTGGCAGGTGAATGCCGGTGAAAAAATCGCATTGTTGGGAAAAACCGGCAGTGGAAAATCCAGTTTGCTACAACTGTTCGTGCGCAATTATGACCCGCAACAGGGCAAAGTGCGGTTGGCTGGGCGAGAACTAAGTAGCTATGCGGAAGCTTTTTTGCGACAACAATTCTGTTTTCTCAGTCAGCGGGTGTATGTGTTCAGTGCGACTTTGCGCGATAATTTACAATTGGCAAACGAGCAGGTAAGCGAGCAGCAAATGCTGACAGTGCTACATCAAGTTGGCTTGGGGCATTTGAGTGAGCAAGGCGAAGGTCTGAATTTGTGGTTAGGTGATGGCGGTCGTCCGCTGTCAGGTGGCGAACAACGCCGTTTGGGACTTGCCAGAGTATTATTAAACAATAGTCCGATTGTGCTGCTTGATGAACCGACCGAAGGTTTGGATCGTGAAACTGAACGGCAAATTCTGAATTTGATTTTGGCGCATTGCCGTGATAAGACCTTGATTATGGTGACGCATCGATTGACGGCGTTAGAAAAATTTGATCGTCTTTGTATCATTGACAGCGGTCGTTTACAAGAACAGGGTAGTTATGCGACGCTGGCAACTGATTCACACAGTTTATTCTACCGTTTTTTAAACCGTTTGGCTTAAGGGTAAAGGATTATTCATGATGATGGTAAATAAAAACAACCAGCAATCGGCATTACCGCCAGCGGAAATATTGGCTGAAGTGGTCGCCGAAAGTGTTGAGATGCAGCAACTTTTACGACAATTAAATCAATTCTCTCGTTCAGATGCGCCACTGTTAATCCAAGGGGAAACTGGCACCGGGAAGGATATGTTCGCTAAATTGTGCCACCAATGGAGTAAACGGCAGGCTGAAAAATTTATTGCCGTCAATTGCGCCGGTTTACCGCCGGAGGCGGCAGAACAAGAGATGTTTGGCGACAGTACACACGGCAACAGTAGCTGCGGCTTTTTTGAATATGCCAACAACGGTACGGTGTTATTGGATTCGATCAATGAACTGTCTTTGAGCTTGCAGGCAAAACTGCTACGTTTTTTGAACGACGGCAGTTATCGCCGTGTCGGTGAGGAGCAAGAGCATTCTGCCGATGTGCGGGTGATTTGCACTTCGCAGAAACCGTTGGCTTATTATGTAGAAAAAGGTGAACTGCGTGAGGATTTATACCATCGTTTAAATGTGTTGAGCCTGAATATTCCACCATTACGCCAACATAAACAGGACATACCGCACTTGTTAGCGTTTTTTCTGCCGAAAATCTGCCAACAGTTACAGATTGCGCTTCCAAACTATGATAATCGCTATTTAGACAGTCTGAGCGCTTACCATTGGCCGGGCAATATTCGCGAGTTGTATAATCTGCTATATCGTAGTGTGATTTCGATGGACGCCGGGCAACAGTTACCGCTGCCGGATTTCAGCGGCAAAGTGAACAGTGCAGAGTGGGTGCTGAGCGAGTATGAAGGCTTAAGTCTGGAGCAAATTATCAATCAATTTGAATCCGGTGTGTTAAAACAGTTTTATAATGTTTACCCCAGCACCCGTAAACTAGCAAACCGTTTAGGCATTTCCCACACCACCATTGCCAATAAATTAAAACAGTACGGCATCGGCAAGTAACATATATCAATATTGAGCGTAGCGAGTTTACAAATTGAGCGTAGAAATTAGCAAAGGCGAATAATAGCACTAGGGTCTGTTGATCTTTTAAGTATATTATTTGAGCTAAAACTAATCCTTTTAGCCTAGCACGGCAAAGCCGTACTAGGTTACACATAGATTAGCCGCTTTGCGGCTGCTTCAGAGAGGCAAAGCCTCTCATCAATGCTTAACCGATTGCGACCATAGGTCGCTGTCGGATAAAATCACACACTTTTTGCTTGATTTATAAACACAAAAGATCAACAGCTCCTACAATTGGGGCGTGTTTCTTTTGCTTATCTTTTCTTTGCACGAGCAAAGAAAAGTAAGTCGCCATCGGCGAAACCCGATAGTAAAAATAAAGAAAATTTTGATTGGGGAAGAAAAATACAACTCCACTTTATTGATTCATTAAAAAACCGTACCGGGTTAGAGGAAGAACCCGATACGGTTTTTATTTGCTAGTGCTTTTATTTTACTTATTTTTTCTTCGCATATTTCAAGGAGTCGATGGCGACTGCCAAGATAATAATGCTACCTTTAATAATATATTGCCAATATGGGTTCACCCCGATATAGGTCAAACCGTAGTTAATCACGGTGAAGATTAACACCCCGGTGACCACGCCGATAACCGTGCCGACACCACCGGCGAACGATACACCACCAACCACGCAGGCGGCGATAGCATCTAATTCATACATAAAGCCGAGGTTATTGGTAGCACTGCCGATCCGCCCAGCTTCTAACATCCCACCGAAAGCGTAGAACATCCCAGCGATCATATAAATCACGACTAAATTACGGGTTACGTTAACCCCAGATACCCGAGCGGCTTCCGGATTGCCACCGATAGCGAAAATGTTTTTGCCGAAGCGGGTTTTATTCCACATAATCCAAACTAAGATGGTGGCAAGGATCGCATATATCGTGATATAGGAGAGCCTGAACTGCCCAAACCTGAAATACCCTTGCGCAAAGGCTGAGAAAGTCGGGTTAAAACCGGCGATCGGTGAAGAGCCGACCGCATCGTAGTACAACGAGTTGATCCCATAAACGATGATCATCGTGCCTAAGGTGGCGATAAACGGGGTAACGTTCAATACAGCAATGACGAAACCATTCATCAAACCAATGATGGCACCAATTGCACACACCACCAGAATCACCACCGGAATTGGAATTTCGGTTAAATTAGGAAAGACTCGGTTGACGTTATCCATCGCTTGCAGCAGCGTAGCGGAAACCACCGCTGCCAAGCCGACCTGGCGACCGGCGGATAAATCGGTACCTTGTGTTACCAATAATCCGGCGACCCCAAGGGCGATAATGAGTCTGACCGAAGATTGGGTCAGAATGTTACTGAAGTTGATTAAGCTCAAGAAGCTGGAGTCTTGTGCGATGATAATCGCCAGCAAAATCAGCAGAACGAAGTAAATTGCATTTTGTTTCAGGAAATCAAGAGATTTGTTTCTTCCTAATTCAGCCATGATTTTATCCCTTCTCTTATTTTTATAAACGGTTATAAATATTTAGCGGCAAGCTGTAAAATTTCTTGCTGCGATGTCTCTTTGGTATTGACAGTGCCGGCGAGTTTGCCGTTACTCATCACCATAATCCGGTCAGTGATTCCCAACAGTTCCGGCATTTCGGACGAAATAATGATAATGCCCTTATCTTTTTTTGCTAGCTCCATAATTAATTGATAAATCTCATATTTTGCGCCAACATCAATACCACGGGTCGGTTCGTCCAACATCAGGATTTCTGGCTGAGTTAATAGCCAACGTCCGATAATCACTTTTTGCTGATTACCGCCGGAAAGTGAGCCGATATTGGTTTTATGCGAAGGCGTTTTCACATTCATCGAATCGATAACCCATTGGGTATCACTTTTCATTTTTGCGTTACTGAGCAAACCAAATTTTGACATGTAAGCTTTAATATTTGAAATCAAAGAGTTAAATTCAATATTTAAATTGGAATAAATCCCTGTCGAACGTCGCTCTTCGGTTACCAAGGCAAAACCGTTATTGATGGCTTCAAGTGCGGTTTTGTTGCGCATCACTTTATCGTGCAGTTTGACCACACCGCTCTTTTTCTCTCGGATACCGAAAATGGTTTCAACAATATCGGTCCGCTTAGCGCCGACCAAGCCTGCAATACCTAAAATTTCGCCTTTGTGCAGTTCGAAACTGACATCTTTAATCGAAGGTTGATTAAGTGCGGTCAGATTCTCAACCGTTAGGATCACCTCTTTTGGCCGATTGATTTTTGGCGGGAAGCGCTGAGTCAGTTCGCGACCGACCATCATAGCAACAATCCCGTCCATGGTAGCGCCTTTGACCGGAATACTGTTAATCCATTTTCCGTCACGCAGCACGGTCACTTCGTCGCAAATTTTAAAAATTTCGTCCATTTTGTGCGAAATATAAATAATGCCACAGCCTCGTTCTTTCAATTTTGCGATGATTGAAAATAGATGGTTGACCTCTTTTTCCGACAGGGAAGAAGTCGGTTCGTCCATAATCACGATTTTGGCATTATAGGAGAATGCTTTGGCGATTTCGATCATCTGCATTTGGGAAACTGAAAGTTTGCCCACTTTCATTTTGGGATCGATATCGATATCTAATTCTTTAAAAATGGCTTTGGTATCGTTATACATCTTGGTGTGATCGACCAATCCGGCTTTAATCGGATAGCGTCCTAACCACAGGTTATCCATCACACTGCTTTGTTTAACCAGATTAAGCTCCTGGTGTACCATCGAAATGCCGTTTTCCAGCGCCTCTTTTGAGGTTTTAAAATTAATTGGTTTTCCAAGAAAAAGGATTTCGCCCTCATCTTTGGCATAGATCCCGAAAAGGCATTTTAGCAATGTAGATTTTCCGGCACCGTTTTCCCCCATCAGGGCATGAACCGAATGCGAGCGCACTGTCAAATTAGCATTGTCGAGCGCTTTTACGCCAGGGAACGTTTTGCTGACCCCTTTCATTTCCAATAAAATTTGATGTTCAGTTTGCACTGATTCAGTTTGTGTGGATTGTTCTGTACTCATATCCAACCTCAAGCGGCAAGGGGGAGGGTGACCCCTCCCCGGATTACAACGTAGTATTTATTTTAAAAAGTTTTCTAAGTTATCTTTGTCAACACCGACATAAGGAATACGAACTACACGGTTTTCCAGTTTCCAGTTGGTACCTTCGGTTGCCGCTTTGCCGTTTGCTAGATTATCGGATAATTGAACGACTGCTTTAGCTTGGTTGACACCATCATTCAACACGGTTCCGGCGATGGCTCCGGATTTAATCAATTGCAGCACTTCCGGCAATGCATCTACCCCGAATACCGGCAGATTTTTACCATGAGATTTTGCTGCTTCCAACGCCCCCATTGCCATACCGTCATTGTTGGAGATGATCATTTCAATATTATTGGCATGCGGACCGGACAACCAAGCGTCGCTCTTATCTTTTGCCATTGCCGCATCCCACATACCGGTATCGATATACAGTTGCTCAGTTGCAATGCCTTGACCATTGAGCTCTTCAATTACATATTTGGTACGAGCTTCTGCATCCGGGTGCCCCGGTTCGCCTTTCAGCAATACATATTGGATTTTACCGTCTTTATTTAAATCCCAAGCGGCATTGGTTTTCCATTGTTTGGCGATCAAATCGCCTTGAATGACACCAGATTCTTTTGGATCGGTACCGACATAGTAGGATTTGTCATAACTATCAATTACCGCTTGACCAGGGTCTTTATTGAAGAAAACGACAGGAATATCGTATTCAGACGCTTTTTTGATGATGGTCGGTGCAGCTGCAGGGTCAACCAGATTGATTGCCAACACTTTCACCCCTTTGGAGATCAGAACGTCAACTTGGTCGTTTTGAATAGATTGGGCGTTTTGCGAGTCATTCATCAATAATTCAATATCTTTCAATGCTTTTGCTTCTTTTTCAATTTCTTGGCGCATTAAAGACATAAAGTTGTCATCATATTTGTAAATGGTTACACCGACACGATTTGCCGCTTGGGCAGAGGTGGCGGCAATACCAAATCCAACAGCCAGTGCGATTGAAGTTAATACGGTTTTTTTCATGGTGATTCTCTCCATCTTTGTTATATAAAGATAAATGCCATCGGGCAATTTAGGGGTCAATGAATAATTGACGGATCAACTGCAACCGATACTCAGAGTATTATCTGCCTATATGCGATAATGTCGGGTGTAAGGATACGCAAGGAAAAGAAAAAAGTATGTGATCCTATTCACATTATGAAAACGATTACATCATTAAATTAAGAAATATGAGGCTCAGATCACATTTTTTTAACTTAGTTTAAATCGATTTCACCGAAAAACGTTTTACCAAAGTCGGATTAAAAGTGACATTTTCAGGCGAAGCAAGGGCCTTATTGACCAAGCTCAGCGCCAATTCAGCTGCATAAGTTGCCATTAAATCAATAGGATAGCGAATGGTTGTCAGCTTGGGCACTAAATAATTGGCAAGGGGCATATCATCAAAACCGATCAGCGAAAACTGTTGTGGCACTTTGATGTTGTTTTCATTCAAAATAGACAAGGCACCGGCTGCCATCGAATCGTTATAACACACTACCGCAGTTAAATTTGAATTATAACTCAACAGTTTAATCATGGTTTCCTCTCCGCCTTGATAGTCCGGAGAAGAGTTGGCAATAGCATGTGGCATGATTGGTAAATCATGATCACTGAGTGCTTTCAAATAGCCGCTTTTGCGTTCAATTTCATCATTGATCTGATGGTTAGAACCAATATAACCGATATATTTATGCCCATGATTAACCAGCGTATTGGTTGCCAAATAGGTTCCTTTCTCATTATCAAGTGCGATGCAGCGCTGCTCAAAACCGGGAATCGTGCGGTTGATAATCACCATGCCCGGATGGCGCTGCAAATACTCGCTTAACATCTCGTCACTCAAGGCTTTGGAATGCACGATAAGGGCATTACAACGTTTTTTTAGCAACAAATCAATAGCCTGTTTCTCTTTTTCCGGATTATGATAGCCTATCCCAATCAAAATATTGCGTTGATGTGCGCTGGCAACCTGATCCACTGCCTTAACTAAAATCGCAAAAAAAGAGTCGGTGACATCGGTCACAACCACACCGATGGTATCACTGCTTTGTGTCGCCAACGCTTGCGCATTGGCATTGGGATAGTAGCCCAGCTCCTCCACTGCCGCCAGCACCGCCAGTCGGGTTTTATCACTGATCGACGGATGAGCATTCAAAACCCGCGAAACAGTCGCCACAGATACATTGGCTAATTTAGCAACGTCACGAATTGTTACCATGATTACAAATCTCCTATAAAACAGGAACAGAAAAGATGAAAGCGTTTTCTATCATAGCGCGATTTTTTATTAAATATGTAAGTACATTGCTAAGTATTTTAAAAATTGTGAGCTAGGTAACGGTTTCTTTATCTTTGCTCTGCAATGGGATTAAAGTAAGTGTATTAAAATATGGCTGATTTATATAGTATACTTATCGGATTTAATATGATGAAGTTGTGAAGAGGGTATGAGATGCCAACAATGAAAGATATTGCAAAGGAAGCAGAGGTCTCTTTAGGTACAGTATCGAATGTACTAAATGAAAAAGGTAATGTTAGTTTAAAAAAAATTCGAAAAGTACAAGATGCTATCCAAAAATTAGGCTATCGGAAGAATGCTCAAGCTGGTTTTTTAAAAAAAGGTAATACCAATAAAATTGCAGTTATTTTGCCAAATATTCGCTCAATAAAATATCAATCTTTATATGAAGAATTAGAATATGTATTTTATCAGGAAGGATATCGGTTAAATTTATATCTTACTTGTGGTATTCCAGAGAAAGAGAAAGAGCTTATAAACTTGATTTCATCTGAAAACTATTTCTCATTAATTGTGGTTTCGTGTCTAGATGATGGAAAATACTATGAGACTATCTTTAAAGGCAATATTGATAAAATTATATTTGTTTATAA
>NZ_VDHF01000117.1:0-16514 GCF_006228025.1 Testudinibacter crocodili | reverse complement strand
AAAACCTCAATTCTTATTAAGAATTCACCTTGCTATAGCATAGCAAATCCTTGCTGAAATTAATCCTGATTTTTTAGGGTCTGTTGATCTTTGTTTATAATTTGAGCTATAGACTATTTTTCGCCAATACAAGGCAAAAGTTGTGAAGTTTAGTCATTCTAAACGAACGGCTTTTAACGCCGTAGTGGCGAAAAAGAGTCATAGTCCTGCGGATTGTGTTTAAAATGAGCACACTCGTCGTTGTAATCCTCATCAATAGTCCCACTATTGATTTCGGCTTACGCCTAGATTGTGCTCATTTTAAACGACAACTCAAAATATAAACAAAGATCAACAGACCCTACTAACAATAGTTTAAAATCAAGGGTTCATTCTAGCTTAAATTGCTGCGACTGCAAATAGCCGTCCTGATCTTTCATCGCTAAAGCACTACCCCACTGCACGGATACTCTCCAAATCCAATAACGCATCAAACTCTTGCTGCAACAGCGCTAATTGTGGATCTTGCTGCAATGCCTGTTTTGCCTGCTCACCCAGTTCTAAGTAGACCTGACGTCGCTGTTCCAGTGGTGTCATACGAGTTTGATCGGCTTCCAAACAAACTTCTAACCGCACTTTACGTTGATAAAACTCACTCAATTGCTGCTCTAATATATTGATATAACGTTCATTATTTAAATTAGACTGTTCCGGTCGCAACCCAAGAACCACCGCTTGTTTCTCTTCTTGTAGCAGTAATGAATTCAGCCCTAACTGCTTTACCATACCACTGACATTTAATTTTTCGATCAAAGCTGACCAATGATCACGCTCGGCACTGATTCTCAGAACCTTTGCTACCAATTCAGGGGTTCGCTCCTGCAAAATCGCTTGTTTGATATCTGACGGTCGTAAGCGGTTGCCAAGCTCCTCTTGCTCCAACTCTGGATTCAGCCACTGCCAGTGGTAATCTTCACCGATAGTCTCGGTTTCAGCGTCATTTTTTGGCTCATCGTCTTCAATCGCTTCAGATTGCATGAGCGGCGGCTGCGATTCGCACCTAGCTGAATCTGCACTACTCTCGCTGATCTGGCTCAAGCGTTCCATAATTTTAAGAGATTTTGCCGGTGCTGCTGTAATGAAAGGCTGTTTCGCGCCGGATTCCCGCGCAGATTCTTGCCTAGCAACATCACCCGTCGCTAATTCAGGATTTTTTTTTTGCGTATTTTGACGTAATTGATCACGCGCACGCAGCGCTTTTAATGCGGAAGATTGTGGCGCAGCGTTTTCTGCCACCGCAGATTGAGCTTCAAGTCTTTCCGGTTGAACTTGATTCTCAATTTCAGGCTGAACAATTGGTTGTGGTGTCAGCTGTGTCTGAAGTTCGGTTTTAACCGCACTTGTCACATCTGGAACAGAAAGTGGCTGCTGTTGCGGCACGTCATGCTTAATAAAATTTTGCCGAATTTTCTCAACATGTTGGTGAGTATTTTCTGCCTTTTCCCCATGATTATCATGTTCGGTAGTCGTTTGCGTATTGGCTTGTTCCCATTGCAACAATTTAGGATGAAACGCTAAAGCACGCAGCAGCGTCATTTCCACTCCACTGCGTTGATCCGGTGCATAGGGCAGCTCTTTGCGCCCGCTCAACATCAATTGGTAGTAATATTGAACATCTTCCGGTGGTAAATGGCTTGCCAAAAAATCAATCCGATTTTCTTGTTCAGCAGTATCACTTGTCGGTTTCAATAGCTGCCGCATCGCAATTTGATGCAGGTAAGCGGCGATTTCCTGTAGCAGTTGATCCCACGCTATCCCTTTCTCCGCCACTTGTCGCAGCGCTTGCATAACGGCTTCACCGTCTGCCAGCTGTAGTGCCTGAATAATATCCAAAGCCTGTTCACCGTCCAATGTTCCCAACATTTGATGGACGATCTCTCTGCTGATATTGCTATTGCCCATCGCAATCGCTTGATCGGTCAGGCTCAAGGCGTCACGGATACTACCCCGTGCAGCTTTAGCAATTTGATCTAAGGCGTTGCGTTGATAGGCAATTTTTTCTTGTTGCAGAATATGTTCTAGGTGATCAGCAATCTGCTGCGGTTCAAGCGCTTTTAAATGAAATTGGATACAGCGGGATAAAATCGTGACCGGCAATTTATGCGGATCGGTGGTTGCCAGCAAAAACTTAACGTATTCCGGTGGTTCTTCTAAGGTTTTCAGCAAAGCATTAAAACTGTGGCGCGACAGCATATGCACTTCATCGATGAGATAGATTTTGTAGCGTCCCTGCACCGGTTTATATTGCACATTGTCCAGCAGTTCACGGGTATCTTCTACTTTGGTGCGCGATGCGGCATCAATTTCCAGCAGATCGATAAAGCGCCCTTCTTCAATAGCACGGCAGTTTTCGCATTCGCCACAAGGGGCGGCACTCACGCCGTGTTCACAGTTCAGCCCCTTGGCAAACAAGCGTGCAATCGAGGTTTTGCCCACACCACGCGTGCCGGAAAACAAGTAGGCGTGATGCAGCCGATTACTATCCAATCCATTGGCAAGTGCGGTCAGGACATGCTGTTGTCCCACCACTTGAGAAAATCGCTGCGGTCGCCATTTTCTGGCGAGAACCTGATAGCTCATTGATGCCTGCTTAACAATAAAATCGATTAATGTCCGTCAAAACTGACCAAATTATAGCTGGTGATACCCACTTTTTGCAGTCGTTCTGCGCCACCCAACTCCGGCAGTTTAATGATAAACGCAGCATTTTCGACTTTTCCGCCTAGACGACGAATCAATTTCACTGTGGCTTCAACCGTTCCGCCAGTCGCTAATAAGTCATCAATAATCAAGACATTGTCTTCGGTAGAAATCGCATCGATATGAATTTCCAGCGTGTCTTCACCATATTCTAATTGATAATTCTGTGCGATGGTTTCACGCGGCAGTTTGCGAGGCTTGCGAACCAAAACAAAAGGCAGCCCCAATGCCAGTGCCACCGGTGCACCGAAAATAAAACCACGCGACTCTGTACCCACCACTTTGGTAATTCCTTTGTCTTTATAGTGTGCGGTAATTAAATCGACCGTTGCCTGAAAAGCTTGTGGTACTTCCAGCAAACTGGTGATATCACGAAAAATAATCCCTTTTTTCGGATAGTCCGGAATGGATTTAATCGACGATTTGACTAACTCTAGTGTTTGGCTCATATTTAAAACCTGAATGAATAAAAACCTAAATGAATAAAAATAGTACCGTCAATACCATAGCAGGTATTACGGCAACCTGATCAACGCTTAAGCATAACAAAACTCACTGCTGCTGCAAATCCTTTCTTAGTGCATTTTATAAATATCCTGTCCGTCTCTACGGGTTTTCAACAGACGCAAAATCCAAACATACTGTTCCGGTGTGGTACGCACATAGGATTCAATTTCTTGGTTCATAAATGTTGCCATTTCATGATCGTCATTGCTCAATTTCATCGGCGGATGAATATCTAACTGATACTTACCCAGTTTGGCGTCATAACGGGGAAACATCGGGATCACGACTGCTTTTGCCACTTTCGCCATTTTGTTCAATCCGGGCAATGTCGCTTTATAAGTGGCAAAAAAGTCAGCATATACACTCAGCGCTTCGCCATAGTCCTCATCGGGAAGGTAGTAGCCCAATTCGCCACGTCGAACTGCATTTAAAAACGGTTTAATCCCGTTTTGGCGTGCGTGCATTTTACCGCCAAAACGTTCGCGAGTGCGGTTCCACAACCAGTCCACCAACGGATTACGATGCGGATTATACATGGCGGTCATCGGCATGCCCTGCGTGTGTAAGATAATCCCGGAAGCATCAATTGCCCAAGTATGCGGCACCAGCAAGATCACGTTTTGACCTTCGTCTCTCGCCTGACGAATATAATCCAAGCCTAAAAATTCCACTCGTTGACTTAAATGTGCTTTAGAACGCAGCGCTGCTTCGCCAATCGCCAACATGGTTTGGGTCACATTGACAAACATTTTGTCGATCACCCGCTCTTTTTGCTGCTCACTCCAGTCCGGAAAGCAGTAGCTCAAATTCACTCTGGCACGATGGCGCTGTTTTTTCGCTTTTTTGCTGATAATTTTGGCTAATTGAGCCGCAAAGGCATCACGCCAACGATAAGGTACATACGCCAGCAGCAGCAATCCGGCTATCCCCACCCAAATTCCCCAATATTTCGGCAGCAGATAACGCCAAGAAAAGTGCGGATCATAACCCACTCTGCCCGTTATACGGGTATTTTGCTCACTCATCTCTCACAACAATCCTATTTACAACAAATGTATCCACAAAAACCTATTCACACTAGCGCTATTCAAACCACCCATAATCAAACGCTAATTTACTCGCCATCACAAACGCTACCACCACAACCATCGGACGGATCAGCTTTTGCCCTTTGGTCAGCACCATTTTAGCACCCAATCTTGCACCGATAAATTGCCCAATCAACATCACGATGCCCACGCTCCACATAAGCTGCCCGCCAATCATAAAGAAAAGCAAAGACGCAATATTCGAAGTAAAATTCAGGACTTTTGCATGCGCTGTCGCTTTTGCCAAGTTAAAGCCGAGCAACATCACGAATGCTAAACCTAAAAATGAGCCAGTTCCCGGTCCGAAAAAACCGTCATAAAACCCAATTCCCAGCCCCGCGGTTAAGGCAAATCCCAAATAGGAAATTCGAGTTTTTTTATCACTTTCGCCCAGCTTAGGCGTTAATAAAAAATAGATGCCAATGGCAAAAATTAAAAATGGCAGTATTTTTTTCAGAAAATCAATATTGATCTGCTGCACCAATAACGTCCCCAGCACTGCGCCGAGAAAGGTGAACACAATCAGCCAAATAATCTGTTTTAAATTCACCGCTTTTTGTCGGATAAAATACCAACTGGCGGAAAATGAACCGCCGCACGACTGCAATTTGTTGGTGCCGAGCGCCATAGTAGGCGGCATGCCTGTCGCTAACAGCGCAGGAATGGTGATCAAACCGCCACCGCCGGCAATCGCATCAATAAAACCTGCCAGTAATGCTACCCCGAATAGCACTAAGTAAACTTCAAACGTCAGTTCCACGCCAGCATCACCTTATTAATCGTTAGCATTTTGTACTTAGCCTTTACCTTGTTGTGACAAAATCATTTGACATAATTGCGGCAACGGTGGTGGTGCTTTTGGCGTTGGCTGTGTTCCCGGCTTTGCTGGCTCAAACCACGACATCAATTCAGCCCCACAACCTTCGCCACTAGGAATCGGCGCCTGCGCTTCGCAGTGTGCAGCCCCTTGCGGACAAGCTAAACGCACATGCAAATGGGCGTCATGCCCAAACCAAGGACGAATTTTCGCCAACCAAGTGCGGTCACCGTCTACAGTTTGGCATAATTTTAATTTGATCGCCGGATTCAAAAAAATCCGATCAACTTTAGGATCTTGTGCCGCCAAACGGATTAAGGTGGTTTGATCCTGCGTCCAAACCCGCTCATCTACCCGTTGCGCTTTACGGTTTACCATCAACGTAGCAGTCGGTGTCAGCGCCTGCTTATCAGTTAACGGTCCGAAACGCAGCCAAATATCTGCATCTAAGCCGGTTTGATGACTAGCATGACCACTGGAAAACCGCCCGCCGGCTGCCATTCCCATATCGCCGATCAAGACATTTTGCAATCCTGCTTGCTTGGCTTTTTTGCCTAACCGTTGCAAATACGCCAGTAACTCCGGGTGTCCGTAATAACGATTTTTTTGTGAACGAATCACTTGATAGCCTTCGCCGCGTAATGGCAAGGCTTCGGCACCAACGATACAGCCGTTGCTATAACCGCCGATTGGATTAGCGCTGCCTTGTATCGGACTGTTTATCTGTTCCCAAGGAGAAGCCACAGCGCTGATACTAAACAAAGGAACGCTGATTAACGATAAAAATACGGTTTTGATAAAAGTATTATTGCGCATTAAACGCTCCGTTTTGTGCACGATGGCGCAACAGATGATCCAACAACACAATTGCTACCATTGCTTCGGCAATCGGTACTGCACGAATGCCGACACAGGGATCATGCCGACCACGGGTAACCACTTGCACCGCTTGATTATCTAAATTGACGGTTTTTCCCGGAATCGTAATACTGGAGGTGGGTTTTAACGCAATTTGTGCCACAATCGGCTGTCCGTTACTGATGCCGCCTAAAATGCCTCCCGCATGGTTGGAACTGAATCCCTGTGGTGTCATCTCATCACGGTGTTCACTGCCCTTTTGTTCCACCACTGCAAATCCGTCACCGATTTCAACACCTTTTACCGCGTTAATTCCCATTAGGGCATGTGCCAGATCAGCATCTAAACGATCAAATACCGGCTCCCCCAAACCGACCGGTACATTTTCTGCCACCACAGTCAGTTTAGCACCGACCGAGTTGCCCTCTTTTTTCAGTTCGCGGATCAGCTCATCAAACTGCTCGACCGCACTTTGGTCCGGGCAGAAAAACGGGTTGCTGTTGACCTGTTGCCAATCGATCTGTTGCAAAGTTTGTGGGGCAATTTTTACCGAGCCGATTTGGCTCAGAAAGCCACGCACTTCAACACCGAATTGTTCACGCAAATATTTTTTTGCCACCGCTCCGGCAGCAACTCGCATTGCGGTTTCTCGGGCAGAAGAGCGCCCACCGCCGCGATAGTCGCGCAGTCCGTATTTTTGCTGATAGGTGTAATCCGCATGTCCCGGGCGAAAACGGTCTTTGATTTCACTGTAATCCTGTGAACGTTGATCACCATTTTCGATCAACATTCCGATGCTAGTGCCGGTGGTTTTACCTTCAAACACGCCAGACAAAATGGTCACGCGATCATCTTCGCGGCGTGGCGTCGTGTAGCGTGAAGTGCCGGGCTTACGGCGATCCAAATCCGGCTGAATATCTGCCTCGCATAGCGCCATGCCCGGCGGCATGCCATCAATAATACAACCCAGCGCGATGCCATGCGATTCGCCAAAGGTGGTCACTCTGAAAACTTGTCCAATGCTGTTGCCTGCCATGTCTGTTCTGTCCTATTTTTCAATTTGCAACTGTTGACCGTTGCCGTTTTTAATATACACATCTAATTGATTAAAGGCGATATCAATGTTGTTCTCTTTAAACAACTGATCGATTCGACGATTTAAAAAGTCGATGGTTTTATTACGTTCGTTAGTTTGGTTCACATACACCCGCAGTTCATGATCGAGCGTGCTGGCGCCAAATGTTAGAAAATACACCAACGGCTCCGGATCTTCTAATACAAAAGGGGCTTCACTGGCGGCTTTATACAACAAATCACGAGTGAGTTCCAGATCCGAACCATAAGCCACGCCAACTTTCAATACAACTCTTGTTGTCGTATTGGTTAAAGACCAGTTGGTCAAGCGCTCGGTTACAAAAGCCTTATTCGGCACAATCACTTCTTTGCCGTCAAAATCCACTATCGTGGTCGCACGGATACGGATTTTCGACACCGTGCCGCTGAACTCGCCAATTGTCACCAAATCACCAATACGCACCGGACGTTCGAACAAAATGATAATCCCCGACACAAAATTCGCAAAAATCTCCTGCAAACCAAAACCTAAGCCAACCGACAATGCAGCAAACAGCCACTGCAATTTGCTCCACGACATACCCAAACTGGAAAATGCCACGCCGGCACCTAAGGCAACAAAGGCATAACTTAAAATGGTGGTGATCGCATACGGCGAGCCTTGCGATAACCGCACTCTGGAAAAGACCAGAATCTCGAGGATTCCGCTTAAGTTGCGCACCACTAAATAGGTTCCCCACAAAATCACCACCGAACTCAAGAAATTGAGCAGCGTGACTGATTCAACAATACTGGCGCCATTTTCAGCGGTGGAAGTTTGCTGCCAAAGACTGACGTTATCCAGATAGTAAGCTACACTCAGCAGATCAGACCACACCCAGTAAAACAGACCAAGCAGCAAGATCCATAATAAAATATCGGTCAGTTTAGTCACTTGCTGGTTAACAGTAGAAAGTGCAATTTTCTCATCTTGTGCATCGATAATTTTCTCTTCTCCACGAAACTCAGTCTGCTCCGTACTCTCTTTTTCACGCATCTCCTTCAAACGGCGATATGCCAACTGCCGTGAAGACACCCGAATCGCACGGTGAGTCAATTCACGGATATTGATCCATAAAATCAACACAACATAAGTGTAGATGATATGTTTAATCAAGGTCAGCGCTGTATAGTAATATCCCAAACCAATCAGCAAAATTAAGCTGATTGGAATCAACAACAGCAGCATACGGAAGAATTTGAACAGGCGCTGATAGTTTGTGTGTTCTTGTGGATACTCCTCATCGTTCAGCAATTCTTGATCCATGCGTTTAATCGCGTTACTGAAAGAAGGTGCAAGTTGAAACAAGAAAAACAAAAGTGCGGTGATAATCAAAGCTTCACCCAGATAATCATTAGCAATACCGGTCTCTTCCAATGAGGTGAAAATTGACGCATTCAACAAAACCACTAAAATCGGAATTGAGCGTTTTAAGCTGCTGCGGAACATTCCGTTGGCTGTGGCGGAAAAATTGAAATGTTTATAGGCAATGCCATTCGGGCGCAGTAATGACAGAATAAAGGCAATAAAAAACCAAAACGCCGCCATTTTTAATGCCCAAGGCAGCAGCGCTAACGGCGATTGGAAACAAAAATAGATCACCATAATCAGTCCGGCTAAAAATAGCAAAGTGCTCGGCAATGCTAATAAGAGCGTATAAAACAACACAATAATGGTGCGTGATTGGTTATCGCCACGCAGCGTATTGATATTGCTGTTATGCCAGCTGATTTTACGTTTAATCCAATTTTTGGCTAGTGTAATGGCACCTGCCAACAATAATAAGAAACCAACCAATGAACCTATCGGCAATAGATAGTCACGCCAATTGCTGAAATTTAACAGTTTAACAATTTGATCCAATTGGATTTTAGCTATTTTTGGAAAATTAACAAACCAATCAAAATCAATTGGGCTGTTGCTGCGCACCCAAAAGCTTTGTTGTTCCAATTTAGCTTGTAGCTCTTTACTGATACTGCTCACTTGCTGTTGGTTCAATTCAATATTGATGGCATGATTCAGCTCCTCGTTTAAACGAGTAATCAAATCGGTCAATAATTTACGCCGATCTTGCAAGATGGTCGTCAACTGCGCTTTTTCTTCCTCGTTAAACACCGTTTTCTTGCTCTGTTCCAGTCCTGCAATATAAGCCGCGGGGCTATACAATGCATCGCGTCGCTCGTTAGTGTCAAAAATCCGTACCCGCAAATCGGTAATCCGCTTTGACAATCCACCAATCAAACTATCGGTCGGCAGTGCTTGCCGCTGTTTGTTGATAATCCGCGATAAAATCAACGTGCCCTGTAGCGCACTGATCTGTTCTTCGATATTGCGCTGAGTCTGCAACAAATTATCCAACATATTGCGAATTCTCAGCCCATCTTGTACCAATTGGTTATCCATATTGGTTTGCTCGACCAAATCTTGGCTGATTTTGGTATTAAGTTGCAATTCCTGACGAATAAATTCGTTTTTATTATTGTTTTCGGTGTTCTGTTCCGCTTGCTGCTCTGCCTGCTGTTGCGACTGTTGCAACCGCAAGGCGCTTATTTTTTCCTGCAGCGCCACTTGAATCGCTTGTTGCTGCTGCTGTTCCAAGTTTTTTTCGGCTACTTCTGATTCGTACAATGAGGTCAAGTGTGAATTGCCACTTAAACTCAATTGATTATATTCATTTTTTAAATCGATTAATTTTAATTCGGTGTGATATTTGTCCGCTAATGACGGGCTGACTTGAGCACTGAATAACAACTTATTCAGTTGCTGGCTGCGTGCTAAATTTTCTGCAAGTGCGGTCTGAACCCGCTCTGGAGTGGCACGTTGCGCGACCAATAACACATTTAAATTGCTCAAATCGGTTTGCAACTGTTGCAATTTAGCTTGGCTTTCACTTTGCAGTTCCAGCAGTTGCTCCAAGGTCATTGAATCCCATTTTTTTGCTAAATTTTCGACACTTTCTGCCGCATTCAAGCGATTTAAACTTTCTTGCGTTTTTTGCAGTAACTCGCCGGATTCATCAATGTTTTTTTGCAAACTGGCGATATTGCTCTGCTGCTGTTCGATTTGTGCCAGCAAACTTAACGTGTCACGCAAATTATTCAGCAACAATCCATTGTCCGGCGTTTTATTTTCATTGCTCTCTGCCGCACTGATACTGGCATTCAGCGTCTCTTTACTCGGCAATTGAAATTCCGATGCCGACCAAGCCGCCGAGCTTATCAACAACAGCCCCAATACATATCCTAAAATCCAAAAACGGCTTCTCATACGATCCCTTTTATTGATTATCTTTTGCTTGGTGTTGCAACTGCTGCAACGCTTGTAATAGTGATCTGCGTGCCACTTTCATCTGCTGTAAGCCAGCTTCCAACGGCAACGGATAGTAAGCGATCGGTTGTTTAAAACGTTCCAACTTATCCTGTAGCCATAACCGCACTTTGCCTACCAACTGTGCTGAAAATGGCTGTTTAAATTTCACCATTGCCACCGGACGGTAGCCAAATTCGGCATCAACCCAGGGTAGCACAACCGCTTGTTCAATCTCAGAATATTGCTGTAGTACTCGTTCTATCTCCTCCGGCTGAATATTCTCGCCACCGGAAATAAACTGATTATCCAGCCGCCCCAGCACGGTCAAATTGCCGTTATGCCACTGCCCACGGTCTTTAGTTTGATACCAGCCTTCCGGATTCAATAGCGGCACGATTTTTCCGTCTCGCCAATAGCCTTGCGCCAAACCTGCGCCGCGCAGCCAGATCTCCTGTTCTCGAATGCAAAGCTCTCGCCCACGCAGCAACCGCACTTGTGGCTGTTTGCGATCATTTTGACAAACAAAAACCGTAGATGCCATCTCGGTCATGCCATAACCACTGAATGTGCTCAAGCCCGCAGCCTGCGCCTGAGTGCATAGTGTTGGATCAATCGGTGCGCCCCCCAACAGCACGGCTTCAGTTGCAGCAAGTTGATGCTCAACCGCACTTTTTTGTATTTTACTCGCCTGTTCTAAATAAGCCAAATAGCGCTGTAACTGGGTTGGAACCAAAGAAACATGGGTTGCTCTGCCGATGGAACGATAAAAATCAATGCCGCTGAAATGCAGCTCCGCTGCGGCACTCAGCCAGCGCCACACAATGCCTTGCCCCGAAACATGGTATAACGGCAACGACAACAGCCAAGACTTACTGCTGTCAAAAGCCAAAAATTCATTAACACCTAACGCATTTTGCCAATGCGCTGCCAAGTCGTGTACCACCGCTTTCGGCTCGCCACCAGAACCGGAGGTTAAGGTCATGGTTAAAGCCTGCTGCCACAATCGTGGCGTAACACGTTGATAATTTTTATCATATTCAGCGCTAATAATCTCGCTGACCGCACTTGCCAGACCTTGATTAGATAGATAACGGCTTTGCGCCTTATCCGCCTGCGCTTCAAACACCGGCAATGGCATTGCTGAACAGTAAAAATCCAATTGATTTTGTGACAAAATCCGTGCAGTTTTTTCAGCAGGAAACTGCGGATTGATCACCATCAGCCGTGCACCCAACGACAAGCCAGCCAGGTATAACAGCAGTTGTGACAAACTGTTTTTTCCGATCAACGCCAGCCCTTGCTGACAACTGACGCCTTGCGCTGCCAATTCATCGGCTAAGCAGTCAATCAAAGCAAAAACCTGCTGCCAATTCCATTCAAGTGCGGTTGTGCCGGTTGCTGCCTTTGGCAATAGAGACAACAAAAGCAAGTCGGAATCAAGTTCCTGGCTTGCTTTATCTAGGCTTGCTTTATTAACGCTCGCTTCGCCAAACCTGATGTTGTCAAGCGGATAATAGATAGCACCCCGCTTCTGCTGGGCTAATTCAGCCAAGCTGAGAATAACATCTCCCATACTAAACCGAAAAATAGCTTCTCACTTCTTCAACCAGTTCCGTCGGCAAATGCATCGAAGTCATCGCCCCTTCCAACATTGACATTTTGCGCTGACTGTTGGTGTTGGTAATCACCCAATACGGTGTCTCCGGAATCTGTCTTGGTTTGGTGTGATTTCCCGCTTGTAACAATGTTGCTTCATCGCGCGCAAAATAGATTCGAGTGCGTCCTTGTTGTGATTCGGTCGCTTGAGCAAAACTTTCCGGATTGGCACGGTAAAGTGCGGTCAAGATCATTAAAAACCGCACCACGCCCTTGCTTTCGCTCTGAAACTCTTCCGATTGCAACACCCCGTTCAAACGATTGACCACACGCTGAATTGCCTCGTCCGACTGTTTTCTAGGGATAACGGGTTCGACAACATCGACTGTTGGCTGCACCGCACTTTTGACTGGTTTGCCGGCATTGATCTGAACAGCATTAGTCTGAACGGCTTGATCCACCGTCTTCGCAGGTTCTTGGCTGCTCAGCACCATGCCGTCTGTCGCCACAATTTGTTCTTTACTACCATTTTGAGACGAGGACAACTTTAAAAGACGACGCAAAATATCGGAAGCACTTTCGCCAATCGAGCGGGTATTTGCCGCAATATATTGATAAAGCTCTTCATCTACTTCAATAATTTTCATCGTTATCTCCTTGCGTTTTCTCTTTTGTTTTAAGATCTGTTGATGTTTGTTTATATTTTGATTTGTGACAAACGCATAGCTTGATCCTAGCGCTAATTTAGCACATTATAATCGCTTAATTAAGATTAAACCACGACTTAGCGATAGCAAATGACTGAAAATCCATTATTAAATTACCAATTGCAACTGCCGCAATCCACATCGCAGGGTGACAACCATACTTTACCCACATTAATTTTTCTGCATGGCATGTTCGGCGATCTGAATAATTTAGGCATTCTTGCGCGTGCTTATGCCGACCACTTTCCGCTGCTGCGTATTGATTTGCGTAACCACGGGCACAGTTTTCACCATTCTGAGATGAACTATGAACTGATGGCGCATGATGTTATCCGCTTGATCCATCATCTAAAATTAGAGCGTCTTATTCTGATCGGGCATTCCATGGGCGGAAAAACGGCGATGCAAATTGCTGCCTTGTTGCCAAATCAAGTGGAGAAATTGGTGGTTTTGGACATTGCCCCAGTTACTTACCATGAAAATCACCACGACGATGTATTCAAGGCGCTGTTTGCCGTCAAACAAGCTCATCCGCAAAGTCGTCAACAAGCCGACCCGATTTTACAACGCCACATTCAACAGCTCGGAGTTCGCCAATTTATGTTGAAATCTTTTGCACCACAACAGCCAGACTGTTTTTTATTTAACCTGACCGCACTTTATAACAATTACCCTAATTTATTAAATTGGCAAGCAGTTTACAGTGACGTTCCTGCCTTGTTGATTAAAGGCGGGCGTTCAAACTATATTTTGCCGGAATATAAAGACGCTATTCTGGCACAATTTCCAAACGCCACGGCTTTCACCATCAGTCGTAGCGGACATTGGATTCACAGCGACAGCCCAGAATTGGTGATAAAAGCGATTGACCGTTTTCTGGCGTTGATACGTTGAACGACGATTTATCTTTAAAACAAATTATGCTATAGTGCGCCAACTCAAAAATGGCTTATCATTCTCAATTAAAACAGTGATCGAAATTGGTTTATGGCAAAACAAGAAGCAGATTGCATTACATTGGATCTATTCCACAACCTACCTAAAGTGGGACGCCCCAAAACCAACCCGCTGAGTAGAGAGCAGCAGGCACGAATCAACAAACGCAACCAACTACGGCGAGATCGCGCCTCCGGTTTAAAACGAGTAGAGCTGAAATTACACAGTGAAATCATCGAACGTTTACAACAGCTGGCTGACGAATATAACCTAAGTCGAGCGCAATTAATCGAGAATGTATTAAACGAATATTTAGAACAACAGCAGAAATAGGATACAAAACATGGCACTTGTTGGTTTATTTTATGGCAGCGATACCGGAAATACTGAAAATATTGCAAAAATGATCCAGAAGAAACTGGGTGATAATCTGGTGGATATCCGTGATATCGCCAAAAGCAGCAAAGCAGATATCGAAGCCTATGATTTTATTTTAATCGGCATTCCGACTTGGTATTACGGTGAAGCGCAAGCTGATTGGGACGATTTTTTCCCGACGCTGGAAGAAATTGATTTTACCGATAAAATTGTCGGCATTTTCGGCTGTGGCGATCAAGAAGATTATGCGGAATATTTCTGTGACGCCATGGGAACAGTACGCAATATTATCGAACCGCACGGCGCCACCATTGTCGGCTACTGGCCAACCGAAAGCTATAATTTTGAAGCGTCGCAAGCGCTGGTTGACGGCGACAAATTTGTCGGTTTGTGTATTGATGAAGATCGCCAACCGGAACTGACCGAACAACGGGTTAGTGCCTGGGTCAAGCAAATTTATGATGAAATGTATTTGGCAGAGTTGGTCTAATTGTCTATACCTATCATAATTATTTTACCTGATAATTTGCAATTGATAAGTATTCCTCATAGAATACAGGGGAATCATAAAACATTTATAGCGACTTCATTTGATTTATATCCTAATCAACGATAGCTATCCGATACGAGGTTAATATGTCTGAAGACAACATCAAATTATTAAAAAAGGCCGGTTTGAAAATCACCGAACCACGCTTGAAAATTCTGGCTTTAATGCAGAATCATCATAATACCGAATATCAGCATTTCTCGGCGGAAGATATCTATAAAATGTTATTGGAACAAGGCGAAGAGATTGGTTTAGCCACGGTTTACCGCGTGCTGAATCAGTTTGATGAAGCCGATATTCTGATTCGCCACAACTTTGAAGGTAATAAATCGGTGTTTGAATTAGCGCCAATTGACCACCACGACCATATTATTTGTATGGACTGCGGCAAGGTTATCGAGTTCAGCGACGACATTATTGAAAAACGCCAAAAAGAGATCAGCAAAGAGTATGGAATCCAACTGGAAAACCATAGTTTATATCTATACGGCAAATGCAACGACATCAAAAATTGCGACGAGCCGAGTAAAAAGTAAGCCAAACTTTGAATTTCACTGACTAAAAAACCCGCGTTTGCGGGTTTTTTATGTTACAAAACTTAAAACAACTCTTTTAGATGCCCAAAATTGCTTTTTGCGGTATCAATCACTTCACCAACATCACCATTGACCAATTTTTTCGTCATGGAAGTCATAAAGCCACGCATTTGTGCCAAGCTCGGGTGCGGCGGTAGGCTGAGCGCGTCAGAATTAGTGTAAATATTCACCAATGCCGGACCATCATGGGCGAACGCTTGCTTGATTGCGTCTTCCACGTCTTCGGTTTTATGCGCAGCAAAGCCTTTGATATTCATCAATTCCGCAATTTTATCAAACGGCGGATTGACCATATCGGTTTGCCAATCAACCAAACCCGACACTTCCATTTCCAACTTCACCATGCCTAACGCACGATTATTAAACAGAATAATTTTAATCGGCAAATTATATTGCATAATGGTCGCCAAATCACCGAGCAGCATCGACAAACCGCCGTCGCCGCATAACGCCACCACTTGCCGCTGACTTGAGACCGCTGCGCCGATTGCCATCGGCATCGCATTCGCCATCGAGCCGTGATTAAATGAACCGGTTAAATAACGGTTTTGCTTGCGTTTGATAAAACGCGCCGCCCAAACCGAAGTCATGCCGGTATCAACCGTAATCACTGCATCATCGGCGGCTAATTCACTGACCAAATGCGCCACATATTCCGGCTGAATATGATCTTCCGCGCCTTTGTGTTGCACATAATCGGCAAAGTGGGCTTCGGATTTTTGATACTCTTTTTGCATTGCTTCAAGGAAAGTGCGGTCAGTGTGCGCTTGCAACAGCGGTAATAAGGCACGAATGGTATCGCCCACATCACCCGCCAAGCCGAGATCGACTTTCGCTCTGCGCCCCAAACGTTCCGGTTTAATATCCAATTGCACGATTTTATTGTTGGTCGGCAAAAATTCGGCATACGGAAAATCACAGCCCAACATCACCAATAAATCCGCCTGATTACAAGCATCATAGCCCGAACGATAGCCTAGCTGCCCGTTCAAACCGGCACGAAATTCGTTATCGTCACTATCAAAGAAAATTTTACCACGGAAGGTGTAACAAATCGGCGATTGCAGCACTGTGGCTAGCTGTTTCACTTCGTCAATCGCATCGCGACAGCCGTGTCCGCAATACAGGGTGATTTTTTTATGTTGGTTTAACAAATCGGCAAATTGCTGTAATTCGCGCTCATTCGGACGGCAAATCGCGTTGGTCGGATAGGTGATTTCCGCAGTTGGAATCGTGACCGCACTTGCCGAAGCCACATCACCCGGCAAACCCAGTACCGCCACACCTTTTTGTGAAATTGCCGCCTGAACCGCACTTTG
>NZ_VDHF01000116.1:0-7542 GCF_006228025.1 Testudinibacter crocodili | reverse complement strand
GTTATAAAATTATTAAAATAAGCGATTTGGATCACAAAAAATCAAAATTAATCTTTATTTCTTCATGAATGATGACTTATTATGATTGTCGAATCAGGGGAGATGAGGTTGTACAATCAAATGCCCTGACAAACCAAGGAAAGTCATCAGATGTAATCAATCAACCCCGATCATTATGGAATCGATGGAGTCGAATTATGGAAACACTATATAATATATTTTATATTTTCTATAGCCAAGTTATGACAAAAGCCCCTTTATTGTTGGGTTTAGTTACATGTATTGGCTATATTCTTCTGCGCAAAGACACAACCACCGTTTTAAAAGGCACAATTAAGACGATTGTCGGTTTTATGTTGGTGCAAGTGGGGGCTTCTACACTGGTAAGTGGATTCAAACCAGTGATTGAAAAATTATCAGAGTATCATCATTTGACCGGTTCGGTGATTGATCCCTATACTAGTATGATGGCGACCATGGAAACCATGGGGGATAACTACTCTTGGGTTGGTTATGCAGTATTGATGGCGTTGGCGCTGAATATTCTATTGGTGGTTTTCCGTCGCTTTACCGGCATTCGCACTATCATGCTGACTGGGCACATTATGTTCCAACAAGCAGGTTTGGTTGCGGTATTTTATATGGTGTTGGGCGCATCAATGTGGGAAACCATCATCTATACTTCGATTCTGATGGCGCTGTACTGGTCGATCTCATCTAATATCATGTATAAAGCAACTCAAGCGGTCACCGGCGGTGCTGGATTTTCCATCGGTCACCAACAGCAGTTTGCCTCTTGGATTGCGACTAAAATTGCACCGAAATTGGGTGATAAAAACGATTCGGTCGATCATTTAAAACTGCCAAAATGGTTGCATATTTTCCACGATAGCATTTCTGCTACTGCAATTGTGATGACGGTATTCTTCGGTATTATTTTGCTTTCGTTCGGATTGACCAATTTGCAGGAGATGGCAGGCAAAACGCACTGGACTATCTATATTCTTGAAACCGGGTTGAAATTTGCGGTGGCGATTCAAGTGATTGTCGCTGGGGTGCGGATGTTTGTGGCAGAGTTGTCGGAAGCGTTTAAAGGGGTTTCCGAGCGCATTATTCCAAATGCAGTGTTGGCGATTGACTGTGCTGCGATTTATGCGTATTCGCCAAATGCGATGGTGTTCGGCTTTATGTGGGGCGCAATCGGACAATTTGTGGCGGTGATTGGGTTGCTGCTGTTCAGCTCGCCGATTATGATCATTCCTGGGTTTATCCCAATGTTCTTCTCCAATGCCACCATCGGCGTATTTGCCAACCATTTCGGCGGTTGGAAATCAGTGATGAAAATCTGTTTTGTGATGGGGATTATCGAAGTACTGGGCTCTGCTTGGGCGATTCAAATCTTTGCCGACAATGGCACGGCTTTCAACGGCTGGATGGGCATGGCTGACTGGGCGCTGGTATTCCCACCAATTTTACAAGGTATCAACAGTATTCCATTCTTCTTCTTTGCGATTTTAGGTGTTTCTTTTGTGTATATGGCGTACGCGTCTAAAAAATTGCGTGCCGATGAAGCTGCCGCACTTGCCGCAGGCAAATCCTTGGATCAAATGGATGGTTATGGTGTCGATGATTCCAACAGTGATGATAACAGCAACAACAGCAACAACAGCAACAATAGTAGCAACAGCAACGAACTAGGCAGTATCAAACCGGTCAGAGTATTGGCGGTTTGTGGAAACGGACAGGGATCGTCCATGATGATGAAAATGAAAATCGGCGCTTACTTAGACAAAAAAGGCATTCCGAACAGTATGGACTCTTGCGCGATTTCTGATTATAAATCGAAAATTGACAGCACTGATATCATCGTCTCTTCCAAACATCTGGCGGGTGAAATGCAAGTTCCTAACGGAAAATATATTCTGGGCGTGCAAAATATGTTGAATCCAAACTCTTTTGGTGAAGAATTGATTGCTATCATTGAACAGAATTTTAAAACAAAATAAACTGGCTATCGGCATGACGAATTCGTCATGCCGGATTTTATAAAAGGAAGATAGAGGAAGGCTATGAACTTAAAACAATCACTCATCGATAATGATTCGATTAAGTTGAATCAGCAGGCGACAGATTGGCAGGCGGCAATTAAAATTGGCACTGATATGCTGGTGAAGTCCGGTGCAGTCGAAGTGCGGTATCATAATGCAATTGTGGACAGTATCAAAAAATTAGGCCCTTATATTATTTTAGCGCCAGGCTTGGCAATGCCACATGCCAGACCGGAAGACGGTGTGAATAAAACCGCCTTTGCACTGGTGACACTCAGCACCCCGGTCACTTTCGAGGGCGAAGAGACACCGGTCGATGTGTTGATTACGTTGGCAGGCAGCGATTCGAATCAGCATATGCAGGGATTAATGGAGATTACCCAAATACTGGAAGATGAAGAGAGCGAAAGTGGTGTCGATTTGGAGAAAATTAAAGCCTGCCAGACAAAAGAAGAGATCTATCAAGTTATTGATCAAGCGTTGAATAAATAAATATAAAGTAAACAGGAGAAATTATGACAACCAAACCTTTATTGCAAATCGCATTGGATTCTTTGGGTTTAACAACCGCAGTTGAAACCGCTGATAATGTAGCGGGCTATGTAGATATTATTGAAGTCGGCACGATTTTAGCGTTTGCCGAAGGCATGAGTGCGGTCAGCACCTTAAGAAAAAATCACCCGAAACATATTTTGGTATGTGATATGAAAACCACCGATGGGGGGGCGATTCTAGCCAGAATGGCATTTGAAGCCGGCGCTGACTGGATCACCGTCTCCGCTGCCGCCCATATTGCCACCATTGGTGCTTGCAAGAAAGTGGCTGACGAATTCAAGCGTGAAATTCAAATCGAATTATACGGCAACTGGACGCTGCAAGATGCACAAAAATGGGTTGACCTTGGCATTCGCCAAGCGATTTATCACCGCTCGCGTGATGCAGAATTGGCTGGCGTGGGCTGGACTGAGGACGATCTGGTGAAAATGCAGCAACTGTCTGATTTGGGGCTGGAGCTTTCAATCACCGGTGGCATTGTGCCGGAAGATATCCACCTGTTTGCTGGCATTCGCAACGCAAAAGCCTTCATCGCTGGCCGTGCTTTAGTTGGTGAAAAAGGCAAAGCCACAGCAGAAGCGATTAGAGCGGAAATTGCGAAATATTGGTAATGGCTTAATATACTAAGTGAAATAATAAAAGACACTAGCACGAAACCTGCTGCGAATAACAGCAGGTTTTTTATACTTCCGTCAGTTTATATTTAAATTGTAGACTTTACATCGACCAATAACGTTGTAAAATTCGTCTAAGGTCGTTTTGACTAAAGGAGAGGATAATGGAAAATACAGCACAAATCCCAGTTGGTGCAATTAAAACCTTTGGTGTTTATGGCATTCCATATCAGGTTGGTGAACAAGCTCAAGTATTACCGGACGGGGATATTTTAGTTAATATCACGCTGATCGAAAGTGGTGAGCAAGAGATTTATAAATTATCCAAATTATTGGAAGATCCTGAGGCGAAATAGTTTCATGTATGCAATTTCATTTGATTTAGTTGTCGCAGATACTGAAAAAAACCATCCTAAAGGCGTGGCTCAGGCTTACTTTGATATTGGTAGTACCTTAAGAAAATTTAGATTTGAACGGGTTCAAGGAAGTTTATATATCAATTCAGATGAAAATATGGCAAATTTATTTCAAGCAATGAGCGCACTCAAAATGATGGAATGGTTTCCTGACTCGGTTCGTGATATTCGTGCTTTCAGAATTGAGCAATGGTCGGATTTCACACCAGTTGTTAAAAGCTAATACCAGTTGTTAAGCTAATAAAAGTGCAGAAGTTAATTTTCTGCACATCACAATTTTTTCTGCATAACAAATACTCATCAGCTACAAATCTGTTTTCCATAACTCAGCAAATTTGACTTTAGCTTTCAAATATTTAGGCGCAACCACCATGCTGCAATAGCCGGTGTTGGGGTTTTGTAGGAAGTAGCCTTGATGGTAGGCTTCAGCCGGATAAAATGTTGTGGCAGGGCTGATTTTCGTCACAATTGGAGCGCTAAAGTGCGGTTGCAGCTCGGCAATGGTTTGCTCAGCAAGCTGTTTTTGCTGATCGTTTAAATAAAAAATTTCGCTGCGATATTGTGTGCCGACATCGTGATCTTGACGGTTTAGCTCGGTTGGATTGTGAATCGCGAAGAAAATAGCCAACAGCGTTTGGTAGCTGATCTGCTGTGGATCAAACTCGATTTTCACCGCTTCGGCGTGTCCGGTGTCGCTATCGCAAACCTGACGATAGCTTGGGTCGACGAGATGTCCGCCGATATAGCCCGAAACCGCACTTTGTACCCCTTGTATTTGGTTATATACCGCTTCGATACACCAAAAGCATCCGCCGGCAAAAATCGCTGTTTGCATCATCTTTCCTTATTTATAACCCGAGGGTCTGTTGATGTTTGTTTATATTTTGCGTGAAAGTACGGTAGCGCACAAGCAAAAAATCGGGCGATTAAAAACCAAAGCCTTGCAGAATTGTGCGGTTTGGCGGAAAAGCTATTGTAATCCCCCGCAAACCTTGATATTGTCAGCGCATTTTATGATGTCTTGATGTTAATTTTGATTAACGAGCACGCTGATTGGAACACGCTGATTGTGAAGCTGCAAAGTGCGGTCAGACAACATTGAAAAGTATTAACGTATAAGAATAGGAAGAAAATGAGCAAATCATTAGTGATTGTCGAGTCCCCGGCGAAAGCCAAAACAATCAATAAATATCTAGGCAAAGATTATGTAGTGAAGTCCAGTGTTGGACATATTCGTGATTTGCCGACGGCGGGATCGTCAAATGGTGAAAAACGCAAAGCGGTTTCGACCAAAGGCATGAGCGTGGAAGAAAAAGCAGCATTGAAAGCTGAACGTGACCAAGAAGCATTGGTGAAACGCATGGGCATCGATCCTTATCATGGTTGGAAAGCTAACTACCAGATTCTGCCGGGCAAAGAAAAAGTGGTTGCCGAGCTGAAATCACTGGCGAAAAAAGCGGAACATATCTATCTGGCAACCGACTTGGATAGAGAAGGAGAGGCGATTGCTTGGCACTTGCGTGAAGTGATTGGTGGCGATGATGCTCGCTATAGTCGTGTGGTGTTTAATGAAATCACCAAAAATGCCATCAAAAATGCGTTTGAAAAACCAGAACAGCTGAATTTAGATCGAGTCAACGCACAACAGACTCGCCGTTTTCTGGATCGTGTGGTCGGCTTTATGGTTTCCCCGTTGCTGTGGAAAAAAGTGGCGCGTGGGCTGTCCGCCGGACGAGTGCAATCAGTAGCGGTAAAATTGCTGGTCGAACGAGAAAGAGAGATCAAATCGTTTGATCCGAAAGAGTTTTGGGAAGTGGCGGTTGATACGTTGACTCAACAGCAACAAGGCATTCGCTTAGATGTGACGCAATTTAACGGCAAAAAGTTTGAACCGGTCAACCAGCAGCAGGCTGATGTTGCAGTTGCGGCCTTACAAAAAGCCGATTACATGGTCAGCAGCTTAGAGACCAAACCGACCAGTTCAAAAGCGAAAGCACCGTTTATCACTTCGACATTGCAGCAGGCTGCCAGCACGCGCTTAGGTTTTGGCGTGAAAAAAACCATGATGATGGCACAACGCCTGTATGAAGCCGGTTACATCACCTATATGCGTACCGACTCCACCAATTTGAGCCAAGATGCGTTGAATATGGCTCGCAGCTATATTGAAAAGCAATTCGGTAAACAATATTTGCCGCAACAGCCAAATTTTTATTCCAGCAAAGACAATGCACAAGAGGCGCATGAAGCGATTCGTCCGTCAGATGTGGCAGTGAAAGATAAAGATCTAAACGGCATGGATAAAGATGCCGTGCGGTTGTACGACTTGATTTGGCGCCAATTCTTGGCGTGTCAAATGCCGCCGGCACAATATGATTCAACCACACTCAGCGTGCAAGCTGGCGAGTACGAACTGAAAACTAAAGGGCGGATTTTGCGCTTTGACGGTTGGACCAAAGTGCTGCCGATTATGGGGAAAAGCGCAGAAGATCAAGTATTGCCGCAAGTGGCGGTCAATGAAAAATTAAATTTGAGCCAAGTCATTCCACAACAACACTTCACTAAACCACCGGCACGTTACACCGAAGCGGCATTGGTGCGTGAATTGGAAAAACGTGGCATCGGGCGACCTTCGACCTATGCTTCGATTATTTCTACGATTCAAGATCGCGGTTATGTGCGGGTCGAAAACCGTCGTTTTTATGCCGAGAAAATGGGCGAGATCGTCACTGACCGTTTGAATCAGTCGTTCAGTGAACTGATGAGCTATGATTTTACTGCCAATATGGAAGATTCGTTGGATCAAATTGCCAACGGCAACGCCAATTGGAAAACTGAGTTAAATCAATTTTTTAGTGATTTTTCACAAAAGTTGTCTAATGCTGAATTGGACGAACTTGAAGGCGGCATGACCCCGAACAGTCTGGTCGAAACGGAAATCAAATGTCCGACGTGTGGACGCAATATGGCGATTCGTACCGCCAGCACCGGCGTATTTTTAGGCTGTACCGGCTATGCGTTACCGCCGAAAGAGCGCTGCAAAACCACGATTAATCTGATTCCGGAAGCGGAATTGTTGAATGTCTTGGACGATGATTCCGAAACCGATGCCTTGCGCAAACGCAAACGCTGCCCGAAATGCCACACCGCAATGGACAGCTATCTGATTGACGGACAGCGTAAACTGCACATTTGCGGTAACAACCCAAATTGTGACGGCTATCTGATCGAGCAGGGCGAATATAAAATCAAGGGTTATGACGGTCCGGTGGTCGAATGTGACAAGTGCGGTGCGGAGATGCACCTGAAACTGGGGCGTTTCGGTAAATATATGGGTTGCACCAATTGCAGTAATACCCGCAAAATTTTGAAAAACGGCGAAGTGGCGCCGCCAAAAGAGGATCCTGTGGCTTTCCCTGAGCTGCCGTGTGAAAAATCCGATGCCTATTTTGTGCTGCGTGATGGTGCCAGTGGCGTCTTTATGTCGGCACATAATTTCCCGAAATCCCGTGAAACTCGCGCCCCTTATGTTGAGGAACTGGTACGATTCAAAGAGCGGTTACCGGAAAAATTCCATTATTTAACTGAAGCGCCAACTGTTGACTCAGAAGGAAATAAAACGATAGTACGTTTCAGCCGCAAGGAAAAACGTCAGTATGTAACTTCTGAAAAAGACGGCAAAGCGACTAAGTGGATAGCCGATTATCTTAACGGACAGTGGATCGAGCGAAAGAAATAGGGTCTGTTGATCTTTTAAGTATATTATTTGAGCTAAAACTAATCCTTTTAGCCTAGCACGGCGAAGCCGTACTAGGTTACGCATAGATCAGCCGCTTTGCGGCTGCTTCAGAGAGGCAAAGCCTCTCATCAATGCTTAACCGATTGCGACCGTAGGTCGCTGTCGGATAA
>NZ_VDHF01000115.1:0-1145 GCF_006228025.1 Testudinibacter crocodili | reverse complement strand
GAGACCGCAACAAACTGCCCTAAATGGTTGCGGATAACTTTATAAATTTTGTTCATAATGACCTCTACATACTTTCACTGTTTCACAATGATGGATAGTGTTCTGATCAGCCTTCACGGCGGCTGATCACATTGATTTCAACCCGACGGTTTGGCTGCAAGCAGGCTTTCAGCGCCTCCGTCACCTGATTGCCGTTGCAATGCACTTGCGGTTGCGACTCGCCACGACCTTCGCTGACAAAGCGGATCACTTCGGTATTAATCCCTTGTTGTTGCAGTAGTTGACGCAGTAGCTTAACAACAGTGTCAGCACGCCGTTGCGACAGCCGCTGATTGGCTTGATCGCTGCCGATGCGGTCGGTATGTCCGACCACCGTGATTTGTTCAATCGCACTTTTCGACAAAGACTGTGCCAACTGTTGCAGCTGCACCCTGCCTTGCGGCAAGAGATCTTGAGTTTGGTAACGTCCGAAGCGGAACAAGGCATCGGCAGACAGCGGGTGACGGTTGTTTTGGGTTTGGCAGCTCGCAATCTGTTGCTCGGCTTGTGCCAAGTAGTCATCTGCCTGTTTTAAGAAATGGATGCCGTGTTTTTGGTAGTTGCCGTAGCCTTCACGGTACTCATATTCGGCACCCAGCAGCGCAGCATCAGCACAAGCCAACGCTTGTGGCGCACAGACAGTGCCACGTTGTTGTGCCAGCTGCTGTAGTTTTTGCCATTGGGTGAAAGGACGGCGCGGATAGCCCGGCGACGGCCCGGAGATCAAAGCGACCCCTTGCTTGGCTTGTGCCGCTTGCAAATTGTGCACCGCACTTTGTGCCAAATGTTCGGTGATGCCGGTGGTACGGACTTCGCGGTAGGTCCAGTGCGCCAATTCAATCTGGCACTGGGCTTTCAAATAGGCGAAATTATGTTGCAGGGCTTGGTCGGCATTCGCCGCCTGAATCTGCTGATCCAACTTTTGTAGTTGTTTGTCGGTGATATAATCTGGCTGCCAGCCGTATTGCACCGGCGCAATCGGCACGCCGTCATAGAGTGGCGATGCAGAAAATGCGGGGGAAGAAACCAGAAAAAGGGTAAAAAAAACAGCAGTTGTGACTTGACAACCGAGCTTAGTTAGGCAGGTTTGTTTGTTTGTTTGTTTG
>NZ_VDHF01000114.1:0-2013 GCF_006228025.1 Testudinibacter crocodili | reverse complement strand
CAACTGAGCTAATCGCCCGCTAGGTCAAACTTATAACAACAAACAGACACTTACAAAAAAGTGGTGGGCGATACCGGTCTCGAACCAGTGACCCCCTCCTTGTAAGGGAGGTGCTCTCCCAACTGAGCTAATCGCCCATTTGTTGTGAGCGAGCATTATAATTGGTGCAGCCTTGCAGTCAACGGTTTTTTGTTTTTTTTGGGCTAATTGGCGTAAAAATAAACACATAAGGTTAATTTATTCTATCAATAGTCGTCAGTCATAGTACAATATGCAGTATTTTATTTTTAATATCGAATTTACAAGGTCAAGCAATGGATATTCAACCCCTATTCAATTTTAATCCTGATGTCAAAGTCAGAACCCGTTTCGCTCCTAGCCCAACCGGTTTTTTGCACGTTGGCGGCGCGCGTACCGCACTTTACTCTTGGCTGTATGCTCGCCACAATCAAGGCGAATTTGTATTGCGGATTGAAGACACCGATTTAGAACGTTCCACCCAAGCCGCAACTGATGCGATTTTGGAAGCGATGGAATGGCTGGATATGCACTGGGAGCATGGTCCTTATTATCAAACCAAACGCTTTGATCGTTATAATCAAGTGATCGACCAAATGCTGGAACAAGGCTTGGCATACCGTTGCTATTGTAGCAAAGCGAGATTAGAAACTTTGCGTGAACAGCAAGAGCAAAATAAAGAGAAGCCACGTTATGACCGCCACTGCCTGCATGATCATACTCATCAGCAAACTCAACCGCATGTGGTGCGTTTTAAAAATCCGACCGAAGGTTCAGTGATTTTTGAGGATGCGATCCGTGGCAGGATCGAGATCAGCAATCAAGAGCTGGACGATTTGATTATCCGCCGTACTGATGGCTCTCCAACCTATAATTTTTGTGTGGTGGTGGACGATTGGGATATGGGGATCACTCACGTTGTGCGCGGTGAAGATCACATCAACAATACCCCACGTCAAATCAATATCTTAAAAGCGTTAGGCGCCCCGGTGCCGGTATATGCGCACGTTTCGATGATTTTGGGCGAAGACGGGCAAAAGCTCTCCAAACGCCATGGCGCAGTCAGCGTGATGGAATATCGCGATAACGGCTATCTGCCGGAAGCGCTAAACAACTACCTAGTGCGTTTGGGCTGGGGGCACGGTGATCAGGAAGTATTTAGTCGTGAAGAAATGGTCGAGTTATTTAATTTGACCTCGGTCAGCCGTTCCGCCAGCTCGTTTAACCACGATAAATTATTATGGTTGAACCACCACTATATTCGTGAATTACCGGCGGAAAAAGTTGCTGGCTATCTGGCATGGCATATGCAAGATCAGCAAATTGACACCAGCAATGGCCCAAGTTTGGCAAGCGTGGTGCAAATGCTGGGTGAGCGTTGTAAAACCTTAAAAGAGATGGCTGCGGCAAGCCGTTATTTCTTTGAGGATTTTTCGCAATTTGAAGAAAGTGCGGTCAAAAAACATTTTAAAGCCGCTGCAATCGAACCGCTTAGCGTGGTGTTGCAAAAGCTGACCGCACTTGATGACTGGAATGCACAGGATATTCATCAAGCGATTGAACAAACCGCAACAGAATTAAACATCGGCATGGGTAAAGTGGGTATGCCGTTACGGGTTGCTGTGACCGGTAGTGGACAATCGCCATCGTTGGACGTGACATTGGTCGGCATCGGCAGAGAGCGCAGCTTGGTGCGAATTGAAAAAGCACTGGAGTTTATCCAAAACAAGTTATCAGCATAAACAACTGATTTAATTTTCGCCATTCGACGCCAAAATCGCAAAGAATTGCAGAAATCAGATTGACAGATCAAAGTGCGGTTATTAATATAGCCGCACTTTAATGACTCATCATTAAAACCATTCTTATGGGGATATAGCTCAGTTGGGAGAGCGCTTGCATGGCATGCAAGAGGTCGTCGGTTCGATCCCGTCTATCTCCACCAAACTAATTTTTGTACAATCCATCATTCCAATATTAGGCATAGTAGACAAA
>NZ_VDHF01000113.1:0-899 GCF_006228025.1 Testudinibacter crocodili | reverse complement strand
GCGCCGCTATCCGAATATGAGCGGCAAAGAGCGCGAAAGTGCGGTCTGCAAAGAGTTTGGGGCAGTATTTTTAATCGGAATCGGTGGCAAGCTGTCGGATGGCAAGCCGCATGATGGACGAGCGCCGGATTATGATGATTGGACCACACCAAGCGAAGGCGAATATAAAGGCTTGAACGGTGATATTCTGGTGTGGAATCCGGTGTTGCAATCGGCATTTGAGCTGTCCTCAATGGGGATTCGAGTTGATGAAGCCGCACTTCGGCATCAGTTGGCGTTGACTAACAACGAAGAACGCGCTGAATTTCCTTGGCATCAGGATTTGCTGAACGGCAGATTGCCGCAATCGATCGGTGGTGGTATCGGACAGTCGCGCATGGCGATGTTGTTGCTGCATAAAGAACATATCGGACAAGTGCAGTCCAGCGTGTGGCCGAAACGGATTATCGATCAGTACGAAAATATTTTGTAAGCAATTTTTTATTATATTCAGCCACATTTTTTAACAGTACATTTTTTATTTTTATTTTTATTTTTTGATATTTACTCGGAAAGCAACCTTTTTTATGTCGTCAGACAAATTAGGTTTGCTCCTCATTTAAGTTTTATTGTATGACTTTCTAAGGAGAAACTTATGAAACAAATCACTGCCATTGTGCAACCCTTCCGTTTAGATGAGATCCGTGAAGCCTTGTCCGATATCGGCATTCAAGGCATCACCGTCACTGAAGTCAAAGGCTTCGGGCGGCAAAAAGGACACACCGAGTTGTATCGTGGTGCCGAATATGCGGTGGATTTCCTGCCTAAAATTTCACTGGATATTGTGTTGAGCGATGAATTGACCGATCAAGCGGTCGAGGTCATCTGCCAGACGGCGCGCACCGGAAAAATCGGTGACG